>JBBWWE010000058.1:0-12347 GCA_050256595.1 Planctomycetota bacterium | reverse complement strand
ACGTAGGTCCTTTTGAAATAATAACTTGTGAATCCAATGGTGGGTGGTGGTTCGGCGGCACGATCATTGCAAAATAGGTGTTTACCTGGGAACAGCCCGGCTCTGGAAGGCGCTCCGATGTTGTCCGAGATTTTCACTCCGGGAGCGGGATTTTCAGGAGCGCAGTACCGGGTATTGCTCGCTGACGATGATGCAGCGGTTCGCGGCAGCCTGGCCGCGCTGCTCGACGGAGAAGGGTTTCTTACGGAGCACGCCAGTGGCGGGCATGAAGTCCTGTCGCTGCTGAGAAGCTACCACGAGAAGAAAAGTTCGGACAGGCTCGCTGAGCGCCCGTTTGATTTCCTGGTGCTCGATGTACATATGCCGGATCTCACCGGTGTCGAAGTACTGAGACGGATCCGCAGCGAATATCGCTGGAGTTTCCCGGCGCTCTTTGTCAGCGGGGAAGCCAGTGTTGAGTTAAAGAAAGATGTCGAGGAGGTGGGTGGTTTCGCGTTGTTGCCGAAACCTGTCGAGCCAGATCTGTTCCGGAGCAGAATCCGGGATCTGGTAAGTACCCTGCTTGAAAACTGAGAATTCGAGGAGAGAAAGCCCGCATGGGCACGAGAAAGGGAGGAGACTCCGATGGCAAAACTTAATCTTCGTCCGCTCAACGACAAGATTGTCGTGAAGCGGCTCGAAGCGGAAGACCGCACCAAGGGTGGCATCTTCTTGCCGGATAATGCCAAGGAAAAGCCAAGAGAGGGCAAGGTCATGGCTCTCGGAGATGGCAAATTGCTCAAGGATGGCAACCGCGCAGAGTTTCAGGTCAGCAAGGACGATCGTGTGATCTTCAGTTCTTACGCCGGCACCGAGATCAAGGTGGAAGGCCAGGAGTATCTGATCATGAGCGAGGATGATGTTCTCGCCATCGTCAATTCTGACTAGGTAATTGCGACAAACCGAGTCTTTCGACGAGTTGAGACTTGCGGAAGACAGATGATATGAGAGGAACTGACACGATGGGCGCAAAGCGCATCGCGTTCGACCACGAAGCCCGCGACGCTGTACGCCGAGGCGTACAAAAACTCGCAAGAGCTGTCATGGTCACGCTCGGCCCCCGAGGCCGTAATGTAATACTCGAGAAATCTTTTGGCCCACCCACTGTCACCAAGGACGGTGTTACCGTGGCGCGCGAAATCGAACTCGAGGATTCTATCGAAAATATGGGAGCGCAGATGGTGAAGGAAGTTTCTTCGAAAACTTCCGACAACGCCGGAGACGGCACCACCACAGCGACTGTTCTTGCCAGTGCGATTTTCCACGAAGGTCTGCGTAATGTCACAGCCGGTGCGAACCCTGTGTGTTTACAGCGTGGAATCCAGAAGGCCGTTGACAACATCATCGTTCAGCTCGGCGTCATGTCGACCGAGGTGAAGGACAAGACCGAAATTGCCCAGGTCGGCAGCATCGCTGCCAATAATGATCCCGAGATCGGCACCATCATCGCGGATGCGATGGAGAAGGTCGGAAAGGATGGGGTCATCACCGTGGAAGAGGGCAAGTCCCTCGATACCACCGTCGATTGGGTCGAAGGAATGCAGGTCGACAAGGGTTATCTCTCTCCTCATTTTGTGACCGACTCCGAGGAGATGGCCTGTGTTCTTGAAGATCCTTACATCCTCATTCATGAGAAGAAGGTTGGATCCATCAAGGATCTGGTTCCTTTGCTGGAGAAAATCGCTCAGTCCGGAAAACCGATTCTGGTGTTTGCAGAGGATGTCGAAGGCGAAGCTCTCGCGACCCTGGTCGTCAACAAGCTCCGCGGGACCTTCTCTTGCTGCGCAGTGAAGGCACCGGGTTTCGGGGATCGCCGCAAGGCGATGCTCGAGGACCTCGCCATTCTCACAGGTGGGCGCGCCGTCTTCGATGACCTGGGGATTGATCTGAAAAACGTCGATATCTCATTCTTGGGTCGTGCCAAGAAAGTCATCATCGAGAAGGAGACGACGACCCTTATCGAGGGAGCCGGATCTTCTGACGATATCAAGAGCCGGATCGATCAGATCCGTGCCGAGATGGACAAGGCTTCATCCGATTACGATCGTGAAAAGCTCCAGGAGCGGCTAGCGAAGCTCTCCGGTGGTGTTGCCCAGATCAACGTCGGTGCTGCGACAGAGACCGAGATGAAGGAAAAGAAAGCTCGCGTCGAAGATGCCCTTCACGCGACTCGCGCTGCTGTCGAAGAGGGAATCGTACCGGGTGGTGGCGTGGCTCTTCTGCGCGCAAGCCTGGATCTTCATAATGTTCCCGTCACTGGTGACGAAGCCATCGGTGTCGATATCGTTCGTCGAGCGGTCGAGGCTCCGATCCGTCAAATCGCCGAGAACGCAGGTGTCGATGGAGCCATCGTCAGTGAGCGTGTCAAGGCAGGTAAGGGTTCTCACGGTTTCGATGCACTCAACATCGATTATGTCGACATGATCGAGGCCGGAATCATCGATCCGACCAAGGTCACACGTACGGCACTGGAGAATGCTGCTTCCATCGGAGGTTTGCTTCTGACAACCGAGGCCGTGGTCAGCGATATGCCGAACAATGAAGATTCCAGCGGCGGTGCTCCCGGCGGCATGGGCGGTATGGGCGGCATGGGCGGCATGGGCGGGATGTACTAGTCCCGTAGTGGTTTCCCTGAAATCGAATCGGGCCCCGTAGCGCACGGCGTTGCGGGGCTTGTTTTTATCATGAGATTCTTGTCGGTAAACAGCGTTAGCGGGGACCTCTACGTGGTCCTTTCCCACCTGCTGATGGACGCCCACCACTTTTCGGACTTCTTCTTCGTCCCTTTCGAGGTGGTCCTCCGGGCTTTCCCCCAGATCTTCCAGCGGGGCGATTCGCCTGGCGTCCTTGAGGTCTACCCCGCGGTCCTCCTCGAGTAGGTCTGGAACGGTAATTCGGATCGGGGCGGGCTCCGTGCGGTGGGCGCCAGGTTTCCTCGGAGATGGGGAATCCCGTCTCCTCGAGGATTCGGTTCCAGGAGACACGGGAACGAGAATCGACCAGGCTGATGGCCTTACCCTTTGCCCCGGCTCGACCGGTTCTACCAATACGATGGACGTAGGTCTCCACCTCATCAGGAATGTCGTAGTTCACTATCCGTGCAACCGCTTCGATGTCAAGTCCACGCGCAGCCACGTCGGTGGCCACCATGGTCGTGATTTGCTTGTTCTTGAAACCCTCGAGAATATTGAACCGACGATCCTGATCATGTTCTCCGTGCAGAGATCCCGCCGGATAACCCCGTCCCCAGAGTTCTCGATCGAGTTCGATCACTGTCCTGCGAGTGTTGCAGAAGATGATGCAGGTTTCTTCCTTGTGTTCATCCAGCAACTGGTGAACCCAGTGCTTCTTTGCCCAGTCTTCACAGCGGATGAACATCTGTTCGATTTCCGGGACAGTGGCGAGTTCTTTTATCGTCGAGATGACTCGCGGATTTTTCATGAATCTCTTCATGAGAGATTTGATCCGGGGAGGCAATGTCGCCGAAAAAAGATAGGTCTGTCTGTCCGATGATGTGTGTTCAAGGATTTCGGAGACATCGTCGATGAAGCCCATGTCGAGCATCCGGTCTGCCTCATCAAGAACGACATGATCGGCCCAGCCGAGCCGGATTTTCCCGCTTCGCAGGAAGTCGAGCACACGCCCGGGTGTCCCGACCACCATCTGGGCGCCACTGCGCAACTGAAGGAGTTGCTGTGATTGGTGGACTCCACCGACAACGAGTGCAACTCGGATGCCTAGCGTTTCGCCGATGGCTGAAGCCACTTCCTCTACCTGCTGGGCGAGTTCTCTAGTGGGGCACAAGACAAGCGACTGGACAGCGACACGTTCTGGATCCAGTTTTCCGATAATTGGGGCAGTGAAGGCGAGCGTCTTTCCGGTCCCGGTTTCCGCTTTTCCGATCAGATCAATTCCGTCCACTGCGACCGGAATCGCTAGTTCCTGGATCGGTGTCGGATGAATAAATCCTAGCTGAGCCAGGCGTTCGCGAATTTTCGGGGGAAGGGGCAGATCAGCGAAACTCTTTCGCGGGGAATCTTCTTCGTCTGCCTCATCGGCTCCTGTGGAAGGATCGGGCTGGTTCAGCCCGGATAGGAAATCGTCTCCAGTCATGGTTTTATTGTACGCATCTCGCCTTCCCAGCGACATCGGACCGGTGAGAATTCCTCCAGCTTTGATGCTGTAAGGGGGGGGCTCTGATATGATCCTCGGTGGGTTTGATGGCGAGTTGCAGCCTCTTTGGCACCGGTAAATTGAGACCCGGAATGAAGGTGCTCAGGTATGAGAATCACGGTGGTGGGAACGGGTTACGTGGGATTGGTCACGGGCACCTGCTTCGCTGAAAGTGGCAACAAGGTCATCTGTGTGGACCGAGAAGCCTCCAAGATTCAGCGGCTACAGGCTGGCGAAATCCCCATATACGAGCCTGGTCTTGAGGAACTGGTGCAACGAAATTGTGCTGCAGGCCGCCTCTCTTTCAGCACCGATCTCGACGCTGCCATGAACGGATCAGAAGTTGCCTTCATCGCCGTGGGAACCCCTCAGGGCTCCGATGGAAACTGTGATCTTTCGGCGGTTCGTACTGTTTCCGAGGAGATCGGCAAGGCGATGACGGGTCCGCTGGTAGTGGTCAACAAATCCACTGTACCGGTCGGGACTTTCAGGCTAGTTCACGACATCATCTCCGCGGCCACTTCTCATGAGGTACATGTTGTTTCGAACCCGGAGTTTCTCAAGGAGGGTGCTGCGATCGACGACTTCATGAAGCCAGATCGTGTCGTCATCGGAACTGATGATGATTCGGCGGCAGAACTGATGAGCGAACTCTACTCACCATTTGTCAGAACCGGGAAGCCGCTGTTGATCATGGATCCTGCTTCGGCAGAGATGACGAAGTATGCAGCGAATGCAATGCTCGCCACGAAAATCTCATTTATCAACGACATCGCTCGACTCTGTGAGGTGATGGGTGCAGACGTGTCGAAAGTAAGACAGGGAATGGGAAGTGATCGTCGTATCGGGCCCCACTTCCTTTTTCCGGGAGTCGGTTACGGAGGGTCCTGTTTTCCCAAGGACGTCAGGGCGCTTTCTGCTCTTGCGAAAGAACATGACCTGGAAATGGAGATTCTCGATTCGGTCGATGCTGTCAACGATCGGCAGAAGAAGTTTCTTGCCGAAAAAGTTGTGCGGAGATTCGGGGATGATCTCTCGGGGCATGTCTTCGCGCTCTGGGGGCTTGCATTCAAACCACGTACCGACGACGTGAGAGAGGCCCCGGCGATGGTGATCGCCAGGACGTTGGTCCAGCATGGTGCCGAGATTCGCGGGCATGATCCTGAGGCGATCGAAAACGCCAGAGAAGCGATGGGCGATCTCATCGATTACTGTGAAGACCCGTACGATGCGGTTTCAGGAGCTAGTGCGCTGCTGCTCGTGACAGAATGGAACGAGTACCGGAGACCTGATTTCGATCGGTTGAAGGACCTTCTCGTGGAACCGGTGGTCTTCGATGGGCGAAACATCTGGAATGAAGAGTTGATTGTGAAGCACGGACTCGAATATCACGGGATCGGAACCAGGAGTTCTCGAGATGGCAATTAGCAGGGTCATGATCACTGGGGGAGCCGGATTTATCGGTTCGCATCTGGCGGATCTGTTTCTCGAACGAGATTGCGAAGTCATTGTGATGGACAATCTCCTCACCGGGAGTCTTGCCAATATCGAACATCTCTTCGGAAATCCGCGGTTTCAGTTCTTCCGACACGATGTTACAGAATTCATACACGTACCCGGAAAAATCGATGCGATTCTGCATTTCGCTTCACCTGCGAGCCCCGTCGATTATCAGGAGTACCCGATTCAAACCCTCAAGGTCGGTTCAATGGGTACTCACAAGGCTCTCGGTCTTGCAAAAGCCTGTGGAGCCAAATTTCTTCTTGCGAGTACCAGTGAGGTTTACGGTGATCCGCTGGTCCATCCACAGCCGGAAACTTACTGGGGCAACGTCAATCCGATCGGCGTTCGAGGCGTCTACGACGAGGCGAAGCGTTTCGCAGAAGCGCTTACTCTCGCCTACCACAGAGCGCATGGAGTTGACACCCGGATCGTACGTATTTTCAATACCTATGGTCCACGGATGAGACTCGATGACGGACGAGCACTTCCAAACTTCATCTGTCAGGCGTTGAGGCAGGAGCCGCTTACCATTTTCGGAGATGGAAGTCAGACTCGCTCCTTCTGTCATGTTAGTGATCTGATCGATGGAATCTGGCGATTGCTTGCCTCCGATGTAGTTCAGCCGGTGAACCTGGGGAATCCAGATGAGATCCCGATTATTGATTTTGCGCGAGAAGTTATCTCGGCGACGAAGTCGAACAGCGATTTCGCGAATCTGCCATTGCCTGAGGATGATCCCCAGGTTCGCCAGCCAGATATTTCACTGGCGAAATCACTTCTCGACTGGAGCCCAAAGGTGTCACTTGCAGAGGGCTTGCGCAGCACGATTCCCTATTTCGAGAGCGCTCTCCGCGCAGTTGAAGAAGCACCGGTGACCTTCACGGACAGTTGATCGAGGAGTTATTCAGGTGCAGAAACTCGAACGAATTCTCATCGTCGCGGACTCTTCGTCCGAGGAGATCAATGACTTCGTTACTGCATTGAGTTGTTCTTTTCAGGACTCGGGTGTTGATTCGGTCTGCTGGTCTCCAAAAGAGGGAGCCTCTCCTGACATACAGCAAGACCTGATCATCGTTATCGGGGGAGATGGCGCCTTGATGTCACTTCTTCGAGTGCTCAATCATCCTCCGGTTCCAATTTACGGGGTGAACTTCGGGCGGGTCGGATTTTTGATGAACCCGCGGCAGTTGCCAGAAGCTCTTGTCGATACTCTTCTGGGTGGAGCTTTCGTCGAGCAACAACTACCGGTTCTCTCTGCAAAATGGACTGGTTCCAGCGGAGAGGTGGGAAATGCCGCTGGAATTAACGACATTGTGCTGGAGAGAGATTCCGGACAGACCGTTCATCTCGGGGTTTATATCGATGACGTGTTGTTGAACGCCTATTCAGGAGATGGCCTGGTGATCGCCACTGCGGCAGGATCGACTGCGTACTCCCTTGCCGCTGGAGGCCCGGTGGTACATCCGGATGTCGAGGGCTTGGTGGTTACTCCGCTCAATGCTCACCGTCCGGTGCAGTTCCACTCACTGCAATTTCCGGTGATCGTTCCGCTCCAGACGGAGATCCGGGTTGTCGGGGAAGGTTGTGACAAGAGGCCGATCCGGGTTGTTGTCGATGGTGAGTCTTTTTCTGGCGTCGAGGAGATTTCTGTATGTAGCCGGGGTGATTCGGTGCATCTGCTACGCCCGCGGGGTTATCAGTACATCCAGAGAATCGTCTCCAGGATCATCGGTAACGGAGACGACGAGGACTGAGGCCGTGAATGCGACCATTGGTTCACGGGGTGGGACTCGCCCGAGTCCCTTCCTTCGCCTACCATCTAGATGTCATGTCGAATCCCGATACTCCACTTCTGAATGTATTGAGAGAAGCCCTTTGCAGCGGTGATCAAAAAGTGTCGCGGCTATCGGCACTGCCTTCCATGCTCGGCTGGCTTCAGGAGAAAAGTGCGAGTCAACGAGCTTTCCTGATCACGGCGAGAGAAGACGGCAGTTACCGGATCTGGTGTTCGCAGGACACCGATGGAAGAAAGATCAAGAAGGCCGCCAACGCCATCTCCCATCACGCATTTCAACAAGCTTGTGAGAGTGAAGAGCCAACGCTTTTCTCCGATGCTCATCTCGATCGTAGATTCAAAACTCCTGCCGAGGCGCAGGGAGGCACACGTTCTCAGTGGATCCTTGTGATTCCCATCAATGTCAGAGGCGAAGCCACTGCTCTATATCTAGATTCGAAATTCGATTCTTCCGACTCGAATGTTATCGATGACCAGGATGTAAAATTGGTGTGCTCGGTGGTGGAGATGATTGTCGATCTCGAGTTGAGTCGCGAAGCCCTACCGGTTGCTGAATCAGAGACACCCGCTTCCCTTGAGGCTCCGGTGAAATCGATCCCTGCACCGGAGGCGGTTTCGAGAAGTATCGAGAGTCACTTCGGAGAGTTTACGAGTTATTCACCGATTCTGGCCGATACCATCGCGGAACTGCGCAAGATCGCACTGACCAGGCTCCCGGTGCTCATCGAGGGGGAGAGTGGTACCGGCAAAGAACTGCTCGCAAGAGCACTTCACGAGGAAAGTGGACGAGAAGGTCCGATGGTGGTACTGCACTGTGGTTCCATCACTGAATCTTTGATCGAGATCGAACTTTTTGGCAACGAAAAAGGTGCCTTTACAGATGCTGACGTTGAAAGAGCTGGTCTGATCGAGACCGCAACAGGGGGTTCACTATTGATCGACGCGGTCCACGAGGCCTCCCCTGCACTCCAGGCATCGTTGCTACGGTTCCTGGAATCCGGGGTATATCGACGAGTTGCAGGAGAAGAGGAAAGAGTTGCAGATGTACGGATCATTGCCTGTTCAGCTGCGATCGATGGGAATCCGGGTTTCCGGGACGATTTGTATTACCGCATCGCGGGGTTTCGCGCCTGGCTACCACCTCTACGCGAGAGGCCCGAGGATGCTTTGATGATTGTCGAGAAAAGGATGTTGCAAGAAACCGAGCATCCTCCGAAGTTGCTCTCCGATGCCCAGGCACTGCTGCTTTCCCATCCCTGGCGGGGTAATGGCTGGGAGGCGGTCCATCTGGCAAGAAGAATGCTTGCGGCAGGCCATCAACAGATCGATGGAACTTTGATGCTGGAGTTGCTCGGAAACCAGAGTTCGGAGCAAGTCAGTGTCGATCCTGGAGTTCGCGAGGTGCTCGGACTCGCCGAGAGAGAAGTGATCCTGCGGGCGTTGGAGGATGCCGGGGGAAACAAGACGATCGCTTGTAAAGCCCTGGGGATCTCCAGGCGTACCCTCTATCGGCGCATGCGAAAACACGGCATTCCACTCAAGGGGTCAACTCGGGAAGAGTCCTGATCGATACTTCTGGACGTCCTTTGACGCGAAAGGGAATGAACCCCTCCTCGTCTGGATCCAGAAATGTTTCCCCGAATTGATCCTCGAAACCGAGTTGGCGCCACACCAGCGAGTCCAGTAATTCTCCGGGCTCTGGAGGTGGACCGAGAGGTTTTCGAAAGGAACCTTTTTTTTGATTCATACATTTCTTGGGGATTGAAACTCAACCCCTATTTCCCATCGCCCGCTGATCCGGTTTTCAAAAGAAGTCGGACCGAAAAAATGGGGATTATCTTTTTATTTTTTTAATCGGTGATGAATTGCTTCAGTTCGAAGCACGATCTGGGAGAGGGGCCGGCAAGCTCTATAACGATGCAGGTCCTAGCTCTTCCTGGTGATGGTTGCTTCGCCGTGGATGAATGGGATCAGGGATTCCGGATCTTCCTCTTCGACCTGTTCCCAGAGTTTGCGGAAACCAATTCGCTCGCCACGCCAGCGCTTCTGCTGGCGATCATCACAGCGAGCCTCGAAGGCGACCGTAGAAGAAAGCGGTTCGGAAAGTGTGACAACGGGTTGTTCGGATGATCGAGAGTTCCAGGGAAGAGCCACTGCGTTCCCCTGTAGAATTCCCCCGATCAGTCCATTGATATCGACTCCTTCTGGCACCGGAAAGGCTCGAAGTTCACCCCGAGTCGACCGATACAGTGCGGGAGTATCATCCCGGAGCTGGATCTTTTGCAATCGTAGTGCATCGGTTTCTCCGGCGAGCAGCATGGGGATGCGAGAAGTGCCGTCCCAGATGGCGGTCCCTACAACTAGCGAACAAATCTGGCTGTCCTGATCGGTGGCAGGTAGCGAGGCGATGAGCAGTAGTGGAGGGGTTTCCAGGGAGTTTGTATTCACTTCCAGGACCAGGCCCGACCACGGACCTGTACTGCCGAAATCGACAGGTCCTGTGGGCCAGTTCCAGAGGATGATTGCGGCCAGCAGAAGCATCGGTAGTGCGGTTCTCCAGAAGTTCAAACAGCGATCCATTCCAGCAATAGCGATCCGATATTGGATCATTCACCGGCAATATCCATCGTGGGGGTCTGGATCGCCATCCCAAACGACCGGGAATCTGAAGACAAAGAGATGGCTCAGGGGCACGGATAGTCGTAGCAGCGCAACAGGTCGGGAGTCGGGTCCGGACCGCAGTCGGGCCACGGAGCCGAAGGTGGCGGGCCACCGAGGAAAAAGGCATTCAAGATGTAAATCACGTCGGAGATGTTGAGGCTTCCGTCATCGTTTCCATCGGCAGCGATGGGGCAGAAGCCGATATCGTTGCCAAGAAAGAGCCAGGCGAGAATGGTCACTGGATCGGAGACATCGAAAATGCCATCGGCATTGGCATCTCCTCGTATGAATGGTTCCACTCCGATTTCCAGAGATATTTCATCCATCAGTACCGGTGGACCCTTGTCTTGTTGGAGCCATTGCTCGTAGAGGATCTCGCCAGCATCGTTGGTGATGTTCTCGTCCTTCAGGAACTCGATATACTCCTTGGACGCGGTCTGGTACCAGATTTTGACATCCAACAAGAAAGATCCATAGGGGACATCGTAATAGGTGTCGTGCCAGTGTTCCCCATCGGCATAGGTGATCCCCACAGGTTCTGCCTGCACCGATTCGAAACCGGCATTGGTGAATCCGCGCGGAGGGATGCGATTATCCTTGAAGATCTTGTTGTTGAGAGCGAAGTGGAATGACGGGCCTTCTGGAAGGCCGGACAACGTAGAAGTCAGCCCATCGATGCCATGTTTTGCTTCGAAGACGGTGGTGGTAGAGGATTCCAGCTCGCCAGTGGCGAAATCATAGGCTCCGTGATGAGCCAGAGTCTGCCCGAAAGCGCTCTGAAAGCGGACTTCGATCCAGATTCTGCGTCCTTCCGGATAACCAGTGGGGAGTTTGTGCCCGCTCTGGTTGATGACCCTCACCTTCAACTGGTTGTTTTCGATGTCGATTTCCAGGTCGCTGGCTGCTTCTAGCATCGAGGTGTTGAGCGACTGCGCCAGGTCGATCAGTGCTGGGTCCATGTAGGCGGGTGTGTCCCAGAGCAGATAACTGGTGTCGAGAGCATGAATCGCATCGAGTACCCAGGTCTGTGCGCCCAAGAAGTAGTGGATCGCCAGGTCGTTTCGAACTGGTGATCCCATGTTGCAGCCGACTCCCGACGTCCTCGGCATGTGGCAATCCTGGCAGGTACTGACGTTCGGATTGTTGCCTCCGAATCTGCCTCCCATATCGACCGGTCCCTGGCCGAATTCGCTCTCGCTCCACTCGCCGTAGGTTCTTTCCATCGGAAATTCATCGGCAGGGTCATGAGTGGGGTGGGGAGCATCGAGACCGAGGAGAATGTAGGAGTCTCCCTGGCGGATGTAAGCGGGATTGGAAACATCGTGACAGGTACGACACAGTTCAGAACTGCTGTGGAAGGGAGACTGATAGAAAGGGTGCCAGGGGAAACCCGAGCCGAGATTGTATGGACCTCTGCGGCGATCCTGCGGATCGATGACATATTGTCCCGTGTGGGAAGGGTCAGGGATCTCAGCGAGTGCGTTGAGGATCCCGAGGTCTACAGCGGGGCTTTGTCCCTGGACGTAGGCAGGATTGACCATCCGGTGGCACAGGTCACAGGTCACTCCGTCGAAATCGTTGACGCCACTGACGTCGGAGCCATCGGTGGGTGTGCTGTTTCCCGCTAGCCATGCTCCAGGGGTGTGGCAACGAAGGCACAGGTCGCCTGCCGCTCCGGCATCTTGTTCGGCGATGGCGAGACAGGCATGAAACAGCGGGTCTCTTCCTGCCTGCGCCATGATGGTGGTTTTCCAGCGATCGACCGGCGCATTGTTGAAGGCGGAGTGACACAGATTACAGGCACTTCCTGCGATGATCGGTTCGATGATGGTGTTGGGCTGGGTTCCCGGCTGTGCCCAATCCTCGAGAGTGGTCGGGATCGGTAAACCCTGCGCTGAAAGTGCGCCCTGGGCCCAGATGAGAATCGACAGCACGAGCATCGACCGGATCATCGAATTCCCTTCTCACGGTAACAGATAAGACTCCTCATCAGTTTACCTCAGGGGATGGCAACTCGCACAGGAAACCTACCTGAGAGCTGGCCTTGGCCATTCAAGCAGGTTCTGGCCGGAAGTTCCCTTTGATGAGGTCACGCATCTGCTGGGCATCGAGAAGTGGCGTTTCGTCACTGCGAAACTGATATCCGGCAGTCACCGGGGTACCACCAGCATCTGTG
>JBBWWE010000057.1:0-5341 GCA_050256595.1 Planctomycetota bacterium | reverse complement strand
GCCTTCATCGCTCACACGGAATTGCTCCATCACGCTTTCGCGCATTAGTGGAAGATTCTCGACTGCAGCCTCCCGTAGGAGTCTGGGCAGTGTCTCAGTCCCAGTGTGGCCGGACACCCTCTCAGGCCGGCTAGCCATCATAGTCTTGGTAGGCCGTTACCCCACCAACAAACTAATAGCACGTGAACCCCTCCTGAAGCGCCAGCCGAAGCCAGCTTTGATCACCAGGAAAACCTGGCGACCGTATGCGGTATTAGCCATCCTTTCGAATGGTTGTCCCCCTCATCAGGGTAGGTCATCCACGCATTACTCACCCGTTCGCCACTAGCTCACTCCGAAGAGTTCGCTCGTTCGACTTGCATGCCTAATCCATTCCGTCAGCGTACGTTCTGAGCCAGTATCAAACCCTTCAGTTTTATATCTGGCATAGTCGACAGTTTATTCGACGAGTTCACACGAGGCAAAAACGTTGAACACCCTGACGACGTCGCATCACATTAGTAATTATCAATTACACTGAACTCACGTTCAGGTCTGTTGCATACCGCACCGGGAATGGCACGGCATACGACCCTCTACGCGTCACGGGCCCTAAATTTCAAAGAACAATCTCGCCAATACACACGCGACAATATCCCCACGACCGGTCGGAAAATCCCTGAACCGATCACGAAGAATCGTTAAATGGGAATACCATCGTCTGTGCAAATGACGAGCAGAGAAGGGATACTACAGATCCGTCCCCGAACGTCAACTATGAAGTGAGATTTTCATGGATTTCCAAACCAAGTGCAATTCCGGAGTTGGAACAAATATGGGGCTCAGTCGGCGGGCGAATCACCGGCACTGGGGGCCGAAAACCACAACCAGCCCGCCAGTACCAACACCACCACCGAAACCAACTGGGAGACGGTCCACTGCCCCGGTCCGATGCCATGATCAGCCCGTATCAGCTCGATGACGCCCCTTCCGAGAGAATATAGGCCCAGGAAGATGGCGAAGGTACGGCCCGGACGATGACCCAGATGGGCCCCGGCACGCCACAAGATGAGGGCCAGAATCAGCCCCTGACACGCCGAATAGAGCTGGGTCGGATAAAGAGGTGGGCTAAAACCGCTGCCATCGCCATAGGAGAAGGAAGGAGGGCTTCCTGGCGGAAAAACCGCGGCCAGAGGCCAATCGGCCGCACAAACCTCACCCCAGCAGCAGCCGTTGAGGTAGCAGCCGAGACGGCCAAAAGCGATCCCTATGGCGACCGCGGGCGCGATCAGATCGAGCAGATCTCGCCACGGGCCATATCGTCGTTTTCTCTGCAACCACGCCAGGGCAATCAGGCCGCCGGCGATGGCCCCGTAAAGAACCAATCCACCTCGCCAGAGCCTGAAGGTCTCGAGCCAGTCACCACCTGCATACACCTCGTGGCGGTACTGGATCAGATACCATACCCGCCCACCGATGACCCCGAACAACACCAGCAGTACGGCAAGATCGGTCAAGCGATCGGGATCGAGTTGCCGTCGCCGGGCGCCGGCACGTAGCAACAACACCGCCCCGAGCACTCCGAACAGCACCATAGCGCCGTATCCGAAAACTGGCAAATCTCCGAAAGGTGTAGGAATCCGGAACAACTCGCGATACAGGGCTGCCTCCTTTCCCCCTGCCTACCCCAGCATCCGGGTCTCATCAAGAAGCGATCGCAATAGCACGCAGGGACAAGACCATTCGAGACAAGCCGGAAAGGACCATGCACCCGGGCACCTCCTTCCGGTACCCTGAATGCACTGAAGAGAGGTCCTGGTGCAGCGCTCCACAACCAAAGACAACTCAGGGCCAGATCAGCGCAGGATCGCCATCCTCGGCAGCACCGGTTCGATCGGCAAACAGGCCCTCGAAGTGGTCGCAGAATCGAACGGAACTTTGCAACCGGTGCTGATCTCTGCCGGCCATCATGTCGAACCATTGAGCGATCAGGCCCAAGCCTACAACCCCGAACGAATCGTGGTCATCGATCCAGATCATGAACTACCGCAGGCCGCCGGTGAAACAGGGTCCACATGCCAACAGTGGCTCTCGGGCGAAGAATCCCAGTTGCAAGCGATCGTCCAAC
Organism: Planctomycetota bacterium; assembly: GCA_050256595.1. Taxonomy (GTDB): domain Bacteria; phylum Planctomycetota; class UBA8108; order UBA1146; family UBA1146; genus UBA1146. Next base: position 3,234 of record JBBWWE010000057.1, on the reverse strand, counting down.
TCGACCTCGACATGGTGCTCAATGGCATCACGGGCGCAGCAGGTCTTCGTGCCAGCCTCGCAACACTGGAGGCGGGCATCGATCTGGCACTGGCTAACAAGGAATCACTGGTCACTGCCGGTCCATTGCTCAGATCGGTCGCTGACAAAACAGGTGCTCGCATCCTTCCGGTCGATTCTGAACACGGAGCGATCCTCCAGTGTATCGGTGATGCCGATTTCTCTTCCATCGAACGAATCATCCTCACCGCCTCGGGAGGTCCATTTCGCGGATTCACACGACAACAGATCGAACAGGCAACACCCGAGCAAGCACTCGATCATCCAACCTGGCAGATGGGTTCCAGAATCAGCGTCGATAGCGCCACCTTGTTCAACAAGGTTCTCGAGGTGATCGAGGCCCATGAACTCTTCGGAACCCCGCCCGGGGGAATCGAAGTGGTCGTCCACCCGCAATCGATCATCCATGCCATCGTCGAGTTCCAGGACGGCAGTTGCATGGCACAACTCAGCGAACCCGACATGAAAGTTCCTATCCGCAATGCGCTCTACCGTGGTCAAAGAGCGCAGGGAAACTTCAAGCCACTCGATCTTGTCGGCCGAGGAGAACTGACCTTCGAGCCCATCGATGCAAAGATCTTCCCCGCCCTGGAGATCGGGGCTGTCGCTGTCGAGAACCCCGGAACCACCCTCGGAGCGGTTCTCAATGCCGCCGACGAAGAAGCGGTCGCAGCATTCCTACGTGGTGATGTAGGATTCTTCAAGATATACGATCTGGTCGAACGGGCCCTGGCGGACCATTCCCCGATCCAGGTCGAGAATCTGGATCAGGTCATCGAGGCTGATCGTGAAGCGCGAGAACGAGTCAGGAGCTGGACAACTTGAACATCATACTGGCGATTCTCGGAATCGGCTTTCTCATCTTCGTTCACGAACTAGGCCACTTCCTCGCCGCAAAGTTTGTCGGAGTCCGGGTGGATACCTTCGCCGTTGGATTTCAACCAACCATCTTCGGCTGGCGAGCACGACTCTGTGCTTTCACCTATGGTGGAACGGAATACGTCATCGGCCTGGTCCCTCTGGGTGGTTACGTCAAGATGGCCGGAGAAGAGCCAGGAGAACCCCGCACCGATTCCAATGACGAGTTCCACAAGAAACCGATCCCTTCGCGACTGCTGATCCTGGTGGCGGGAGCCACGATGAATCTGATCTTCGGATTCTTGCTCTTCATCCTCGCCTTCAGCGTCGGGGTCAAGCAGCAGAGCACGGTGGTCGGCAACGCCACCGCCATGGGACCGGCATGGAACGCGGGAGTTCGTTCGGGCGACGTGATCACGGCGGTCAATGGACAGTTCTGGAGCGATTATTCAAACGTCGCCACCGCCATTGCGCTGTCCGGTGGTTCGCAACCGGTGTCTCTTACCATCGAACGCGACCGCAATGTAATTGAGGTCGCAATCGACCCGCGGTGGGATGCCGTTGCGGGGAGATACCGCATCGGTATCCAGCCGGCAATCTCTGATCGTATCGCCTTCGTCAAGGAAGGCAGTGTTGCAGACGATGTCGGACTGCGAGCAGGGGATCAGATCAAAGGAGTCAGGGTCTCCATCCCATCGCAAGATTTGCTGGCAGTGAGTGCCACCGATATCACGGCTGACCGGATGTTGCAGAGCCTCTCGGTGCTGCGAAGTTCCACCGCCCTTGGCAATCTCAGTCTCCAGATCCAGCGCGAAGATGAACTACTGGTCGCCACCATCGAACTGTCCCCCATCGAAGATGGGACGTCGCGCGAGATCGGCGTGTTTCCGCGGATGCGAACGGTGCAGGCGGTTCAACCCGGGTCACATGCCAGCGAGTCATTCCAGGCCGGTGAAGAGATCGTTTCCATCGGAGCACGCGGACAACCAAGTTCAGCCATCGAAGCGCTCGATCTCATTGCCGTCGGTCGCGTCGCTGAGGACCGGGATATCGAGTTGACCCTGACCAATCGACTCGGAGAAAAGCGACACGTGGGCAGTGAAGATCTGCGCCGGATGCTCGGAGAACAACTGATCATCGGTTCCGGCGTTCGTACTGTCGTCAAAGCGGGAGAAGGGATGCAGCAACTCAAGATCCCGGTCGGCGCAGAACTGATAAGGGTTGCAAACCAGAACATCGGTGCCGATGACTACATCGATGAAGCGCTCCCGGCTGGAACTGTCGTCCATTGGTTTGATCCTCAAAAACCTGATTCGGTCCAATCGGTCATCGTGGCCGAAGAGTTGACTCTCGATGTAATTCTGGGCAATCCGGCGCGCATCGGCCGTACCCTTCCTGGCTCTCCGGCATACAACTCCTCGATAAAGGCGGGTTCCATCATCGAGGAGATAAACGGCATCCAGATCGAACGCTGGCAGGATCTCTCCTCGGCCATCACGGGTTCCGAGGGAACGGTCGCCATCTCTTTCACTGATCCCTCCGGATCAACCAATGACGTGGTACTACAACCGGTCACTCTCGGCCAGCCTCTCGGCATCGCCATGGCCGCCGACCAGTTCACCGAAGAACTCAACGTCAGTGACGCCGTGATCCAGGGCGGGCGACAGTCGTGGATCTGGGGAGGCCGGATCTTCCTCACCTTGCGTGCTCTTTTCGCAGGAGATGTACACGGCAAGAACCTCAACGGTCCGGTCGGAATCATCGATCTTGGACGTAAAGTTTCCGAGGTCGGATTCGGTAATCTGTTCTTCTTGCTGGCACTCATCAGCATCAATCTGGGAATCTTCAATCTGCTTCCCTTCCCCATCCTTGACGGTGGACACATCTTCTTTCTCACCATCGAAGGAATTCGCGGACGACCGGTTCCCGAAAAGATCCAGCACTATGCCCATCTGGTGGCATTCTTTCTGCTGATCTCGCTAGCGATTTTTGTCACCTATAACGACCTGCTCCGACTCCGGTGAGTCACTGGCTCCGATTTTTTCGCCTCAGACTCGCCTGGACCGCGCTGTCCAATGTCATCGCAGGAGTTGCACTGGCCGGCTGGGCAGTGGATTTCCAGCTCTGGGCGATGTTGCTGCTCTGGACCCTGGCTCTCTACATGCTGGGGATGGGACTCAATGACTACAGCGATCGGAAACGAGATCAGGTCATCTCGCCCGAGAGACCGATTCCTGCCGGAAAGATCTCGACGAAGGCCGCTCGGAGAGCGCTCTCCCTGCTGTTCATGGTCGTCGTCTCTGTTGTGATCTGGATG
>JBBWWE010000056.1:0-1788 GCA_050256595.1 Planctomycetota bacterium | reverse complement strand
GAACCGACTCGTGGAGTCGACGTCGGAGCTCGCGAAGAGATTCACCAGCGACTGCGAGAACTGTCCCGGAAAGGGGTCGCGATCCTGTTTGCCTCCAGCGAGATGGAAGAGGTACTGGCCCTGTCGCACCGGATCATCGTGGTGCACGAAGGACGGATCACCGGTACCCTCATCAGCAGTGATACCACCGAGGAGGAGATCCTTGCGCTGGCCACCGGGGGGAGTGCGGCATGAAAAAAGTACTCGGCATTCTGGCCGTACTGGTGGCCGTCTCCGTCATCACTGCATCCATCAGCCCGTCCTTTCTCAGTTCCTACAACATCGAGAACTTGCTGCGACGTAGTGCCTTGTTTGGCATCATCGGCATCGGTGCATCGTTTGTCATCATCACCGGCGGCATCGATCTCTCCATCGGCTCCTTGATCTGCCTCATCGGCTGCCTGACACCCTGGCTCATCACACAGGTTGGTTTATCGGCATGGCTGGTGGTGCCGGGCCTGTTGTTACTGGCGACCGCTCTGGGGTGCACTCACGGCTTGCTGGTGACCCGACTGAGGCTCCAGCCATTTCTCGTAACCCTTTGTGGGTTATTTATTTATAGAGGAATCACTCGTGGAATTTTGGCCGATAATACGGTCGGGTTCGGCACCACCGAAGGCGGCTTGCGCGCCATCGGAAACGGTCGCATCCCCATCACCGATGGCTTCGCACTGCCGGCTCCGTTGCTGATTCTCATCGTGGTCGCGCTGCTCGCTGCGATGCTGCTGAGGCGCACCGTCTGGGGAAGGCACTTGCTGGCGATCGGCAGCAACGAAACCGCCGCACGTCACTGCGGCATCGCCGTCGACCGGGTCAAGATCGGTGCCTATGCCCTGTGTGGATTGCTGAGCGGTATCGGCGGCTTGCTGTTCGTGCTCGATACCGGTTCTGCCCAACCATCGAACTTCGGTAACTTCTACGAACTTTACGCCATCGCCGCGGCGGTTCTGGGCGGCTGTTCGCTGCGCGGCGGCGAGGGTACCATCATCGGAGTGCTGATCGGTGCCACCCTGGTACAGGTGCTCAGAAACTCCATCGTGTTGATCGATGACATCCCCGACAACATCGAGTTCGCCGTCATCGGTGCCATCATATTGCTGGCGGTGATCGCCGACGAAGCGGTCCGACGCGCCGTCTCCCGACGAAAAAGTTCTTAGAAAAAAGGGCCGACGCGGAATTCCGCGCCAGCCCTTTCTCGTCACCTCAAGTTATCTCACAGCACTCTACCCACAGCCGCCGTTATCACATCCGAGAGAACTAGTATTAGGGGCACAAGGACCGCCTCCGACTGGAGGGGGTCCGTCGCTGAAGAGGTAGGCCAACTCGTAGATCGGATCGCTAATATCGGTCGACCCATCGCCGTTGACATCCATCGCGGCGACGCAATTGATGGGCACCTGGCTGAACAGATATCCAAGCATCGCAATCGCATCGCCGATGTCGATGGCTCCATCGCCGTTGGGATCGCCAATGGTGATGGGAGGATCACCCTGACCACTCGTATTGACGGTGCAACAGGCCGAATCGGTCGCCACACCTCCGATGATCCCGATGACACAGATCTCTCTGGTACCGACGACTCCTGTCACCGTGGTGAAGGTATCGGTTCCGGAAAGGGTCTGCACCACGGTGCCGTTGAGAGTGACCTCGATGCTGTCGTAGAAGATCGGGTTGCTCCAGGCAACGGCCACATTGGTGGTACCAAAGATCGGATCACAGTTGAGATCGCCTACTCCCGGAGTTTGCCCG
>JBBWWE010000055.1:0-4471 GCA_050256595.1 Planctomycetota bacterium | reverse complement strand
TCACTCAGCAGTTCGGCGATGGTGTGCGGGTGATCTGTCCCATCACCGATCCATATGTTGCCCACCATGGGGCTCTCGGTTCGGCAGTGACGGTGCACCTCGATGATTCGCTCGATCGCGTCGAGGTGGCGACCTTCATCGCTTGTCTCGATGGGGTCACCGAGGTCCTCGATCGTCAAGGTGCCGAGCGAGAACTGGAGTTGCCGGCGGATCGCATCGGCGATCTGTACGTACTTTCCGGCCAGCATGTGGTGCTCGGACGCAGGCCCGAGGATCATGATCTGTCGCAGCTCCACGGTCGCTTGCGTTCTCACGGCGGTCGTTTCGAGGAGCAGGTACCGATGTTGATCTCGGAGCCAGCGACTATCGCAACTTCTGATCTGCGGAACTTCGATATCTTCGATCTGGCGTGCAACTATCATCTGTTGCAGGAAGAGGCGTAGCGATGACGACCACCCCGATTCCACTGGTTCCCTGTCGAATCAACGGTGAGGAAGTCACCTCCGATGATCTACTCGAGGTGCGCTACCCCTACACCGGAGATGTGGTCTCTCATGTTCCGATGCTGACTCCCGCCGATGGCGAGCGTGCCATCGAGGCGGCGTTAGCTGGCGGACCGATGGAAGATCACTACTCGCGATTTCAGGTGCTGGAGAAGGCTCGCCAATTGCTCGAAGAGCGCAACGATGAGTTTGCTGACTACATCCTCAAGGATACCGGCCTGTGCAAGCGCGAGACTCATTACGAGGTGGGGCGTTGTCTCGATGTTCTGCGCTTTGCCGCGATGGAATCGATTCGTGACGAGGGCTTGGTGTTGTGCGGAGATGTCTCTCCTCATGGCAAGAAGCGAAGAATCCTGGCGGTGCGCGAACCATTGCCGGTGGCGCTGGCGATCACCCCCTTCAACCATCCGCTCAATCAGGTCGTTCACAAGGTGGCTCCAGCGATCGCTGCCGGGACACCGGTCATCCTCAAGCCAAGCGAGAAGACTCCTACCGCCGCCATCAAGTTCACCGAATTGCTTCTGGAAGCCGGGCTTCCCGGCCACATGATCTCGGTTCTTCTGGGTCCAGTGGAGACCACCGTTCGTTCTCTCATCGAGGATGAGCGCATCTCTTTGGTCTCCTTCACAGGTGGTACCGAGGTCGGCAAGAAGATCGCTCACATCGCCGGCTACAAGAAGTTGTGCCTGGAACTCGGCGGCAACAGCCCGCTCATCGTTCATGCCGATGCAGATCTCGAACTGGCGGTGCAACTGGCCGCAGAAGGTTGCTTCCGTAACAGCGGTCAACGTTGCACGGCAGTGAAGCGATTGCTGGTCGATCGTTCCATCATCGATGCTTTCACCGAGGCGTTTGTTCCTGTTGCAGCGACCTACATCTGCGGTGATCCAGAAGATGAAGCGACTCGTGTGGGTACCGTTATCGATGAAGACGCGGCGGAGTTGCTGGAGCGACGCGTTCGGGATGCAGAAGCGATGGGAGCTCGTGTGTTGCACGGTGGTGGTCGTGATGGTGCCTTGATGGAGCCGACCGTCATTGCAGATGTCCCGCGCGATGCAGAGATGGTGCGCAAAGAGAGTTTCGGGCCGCTGGCTCCGATCCTTGTGACCGATGGCATCGATGATGCCATCGCGCTGGCCAATGACTCCGCCTATGGACTTTCGGCCGGGGTGGTGACCGCCGATCTGTCGGTGGCGATGACGGCAGCAAAGCGCATCCGCACCGGCACCGTCAATATTAACGACGTGCCCGGCTGGCGCACCGAGACCAGCCCCTTCGGTGGGGTCAAGGACAGCGGCCTGGGCATCAAGGAAGGGGTGGTGGAGGCGATGAAGGTGCTCTCCACCGTCAAGAGTATCTCCCTGCCCTGGTAACTATTCTGTAACTGTTTAACGAGAGGGTAGGGCTTCCCGCATCATTTTTGTTCAGTAGCGGGTTGTTGCGGTCGCATTGGGGCGGGATCCTTGATGCAGGAGGCTTCGATGAGTGACGCATCCAAGACTGGCATCTGCACCTTGATGGTTCTCCGTCATGCCGAGAAAGATGCAGGGCGAGATCCATCTCTCAGTACCAAGGGTAAGGAACGAGCCAAGACGCTGGCGAGACTTCTCTGCGGCGTGTCGATCACTCGACTGCTTTGCACTGAATATCGCCGTACTCGCGAAACCGTAGAGCCTCTGGCTGCTGCTGTCGGTTGCGAGATCGAGACGATTTCCGCCGAAGATTCTCCCGCCTGGCGAAAAGCCCTATCCGGAGTCAAAGCAGGCCAATGCGTGGTGATCTGTGGACACCAGAATACGGTGCCTCAATTCGTCGAGGCGGCCGGGGGCAAGGTCAGTGGTACCCAGCAGATTTCGGATCAGGCGTGGATTCCCGGACATGTCTTCGATCGCCTGTTTATCGTTTCCTGGGCAGCTTCAGAGCCGATTCCGGCATCTTCAGCGGTCTCCCTGGAGCTTCGTTACGGGGCATCCAGTGACCCACAGGAATCTTGATCCGTGCCGCTGAAACGATATCCTCGATGGCAGTGCTGTAATTTGTTTTGCCCGTTGGTTTTGAGTCGATCTTCGTGAGGAATAGAGGCCATCGATGATCCGTTTTTCATACCTGACTCTGTTTGTCTGTTTGTTTATCAGCGGTGCTCCCCTATTTGCTGGAGGGCACCTCTGGGACATCAACGAACTGTATTCCAACTCCGATGGCACCATCCAGTTTGTGGAGTTGCACGTGCCGATGAGCGCTTCCAGTGAAATCTTCATGGTCAACAAATGGATCCGTAGCGATGCGACCAATTCCGAGTTCATCTTTCCTGAGAACCTGACGGGGAGTGCGGCTTTTGCCCATCTGCTCATCGCCACCCAGGGTTTCGCCAACCTGCCCGGAGCTCCCACTCCGGATTACACCCTGCCCGACAATTTCATGGATGTTACGGGTGACACCATCACCTGGTTTACCTATGACGCCTGGACTTATCCAACCCCTGCTTTGCCCATCGATGGAGTGATGTCGATTCAGAAGGATCTGGCAACCGGGCAATTGATTCTCGCGGCCAACACCCCGACCAACTACAACGGCGATACTGGGAGTGTCGATGGTAGCGGGCCACCGCCGCCGCCAGCACCAACAGCCAGTTTCACCATCTCCGTGACCAGCGGTGATCACCCGCTCGATGTTGCTTTCGCGGACACCTCAACCGGCGTCGTCGATTCCTGGTCCTGGGATTTCGGGGACAGCAACGGATCCACCTCGCAGAGCCCAGCCCATACCTACACCATCGCGGGGGTTTACACAGTCATCTTGACCGCCACCAATGCCGGAGGTTCCGATATCTCCACATGTACCGATTGCGTCACCGTTACCGATCCTCCGCCCCCCCCTACGCCTGACTTTGTCCGTGGTGATACCAATCAGGACAATTCCATCGATATTTCTGATCCCATTTTTCTGCTGACTTACTTGTTTGCCGGTGGCACCGTCAATTGTCTCATGGCACTTGATGGCAATGACGACAATAATGCTGACCTGGGGGATGCCATCTTCTTGCTCACTTTCATCTTTGGCGGCGGAGTACCTCCGACCGGTCCATTCCCCGGTTGTGGGCAAGATCTGACACCAGGGGGAACTCTCGATTGCGCAGCTTTCAGTGGCTGTCCCTGATCGAAAGTGATCGGGCGGCCTGGTTCCTGATCTTCTTCTTGTTTCTCGTCGGCTGCCAGCTGGGGAGTGAACGTTCCTATTCCTTCATCGAGACCGATTGTTCCGGTTGCCTCGAGGCGTTGCCGAACAACGGTTGGTGTGATCGCTGCGATCACGGCCTCGTCGCTGGCCTGGTCGTTTCATCTCGAGTGTTTCATGAGGCACTCGATGCTCACGGACATGAAGTCGATACCGAGACGATCCTGTGCAATCTGTGCCGGCAAGTGGCGCGCGAAGATCAGTTCTGCCCTCGTTGTCGCCACGGATTTGTAGCGGGTCAGTTGTACTTCTCCGAGTTGACCTGGGCGCTTGCGCGAGGGGAATCTGCGCCGAGCGACATCGACTGCGGAGGCTGTCGCAAATTGGCTGGTCATTTGGGTCGCTGCGAGGATTGTGCGGCCTACTGGGTGGGCACCGTTCGCTTCATATCGGCACAGGATGCCCGCCGGGCCGAGGGACAGTACCGACGACTGCAGGTGGCCCTCGACCGACTACCTCGCTGTAGCGAGTGCGCCCTGACCGGTTTCTTTGGATTTTCGTGCCGAAAGTGTGACACAGAACCGATCCCGGATCCCCTTCCGTAGCCTGTTACAGGCCTTGCATGGCATTTCAGAAGAATTTTTAAATTATTGTTAATTCCCAGTCCGACCCGGCCTCGCCTCCGGATCAGTGGGCATGGGAAGGGGGGGCGCCGAAGGCGGGCTGGCGATTCCCCCCGACCCTGGCTTAAAAACCAGAACACCTCCTCACCGGAGCCCCAGGGCGTAACGCCT
>JBBWWE010000054.1:0-6358 GCA_050256595.1 Planctomycetota bacterium | reverse complement strand
GACTACGTTCCTCCCTCAGAGAATCCCGATGATGAATACCCGTTCTATCTGACCACGGGACGACGATTGCCGACCTACCACACCAACACGATGACGGGCCGTTCAAAAGGTTTCCGGATCCTGGTTCCCAACGAGTGGCTCGAGATCCATCCCCGGGATGCCGAGAAACTGGGCTTCGAGGATGGGGACTGGGCGCGGGTCAGTTCGCGCAGAGGCGATGTGACGACGCGCGTCGCCATCACCCGGACCTCACCGGCAGGAACGGTGTTCATGAGTTTTGCGTTCCCCGAGGAGACGTTGACCAACAACATCACCAATCCAGACGTGGATCCGATAACCGAGACGCCGGAGTTCAAGGTCGCCGCGGTGGCTGTGGAACGAATCGAGGCTCCAGCCGGGTTCAGTGCCGAGCCGACACTTCGAGCGGATCCGGCGATCGAGGATCCGAGGGGTGGCTGATCCTTCTGCCCTTGTAGCGCTGGAGTCATGACTCCTTCTCGAAGGCAAATCACTGGGATTTGTATCAACTCGGCACGGACCACCATCGACGAGATAAGTTTGTGTGGGGAATGAGCCGCCGGTGAAATCTGTCCACATACGAATGACAGCCCTGCTGTTGTTGATCACCACCGTCTATCTATCTCTCGCCTCGATGACGATGTTATGGGATCGGGACGAACCTCGTTTTGGGCGAGCTGCGGTGGAGATGATGCACACAGGAGATTATCTGGTCCCTCGTTTCGATGGTCAGTTGCGTCCAGACAAACCGCCGCTGGTCTACTGGTTGATGGTGCCGTGGATCAAATGGCAGGGGGCGACCGATCTGGCGGTACGCATACCATCCATCCTGGCCAGTCTCGTCGTGGCGCTGGCTACTTTTCACATGGGAAGAAACCTCGGGGGTGAGGTCGTGGGTCTCAGAGCCGCTGGACTTGGAGCGCTATTGCCGATGCCACTGTTGATCGGAACTGCTGCTACCGCGGACGCGACGATGATGGCAGGAGTCTCGCTATCGATGGCGGTGCTCGTCGACCGGGCTCTTCACGGTTCTCGCCCCGCTCATTTACCGTTGCTGATCTTCTCCTTGTCGTGGGCATTGCTGGCCAAGGGACCGATCGGCCTCGTCCTTTTCTTGCTGGCTTCGGTATCAGCTAGTTTCGCCGGTAAGGATGTGCTCGATCTGGGAAGAAAGTGGTGGGGTGTTGTCGCCATCGCTTGCGTGGTGTCGGTGGGGATCTTCCTCGCCTGGGCGATCCCCGCCAACGATGCAACCGGCGGCGAACTGGCTCGTATCGGGATCGGTCGTCACCTGATCGAGCGCAGTACCTCGGCACTCGAGAGCCACGGAGGCAGCGGTCTGATCGGTTGGATTCTCGGATTGCCCTTCTACTTGCCGGTGCTATTACTGGGAGCCGCACCGATCTCCGGCTTGTTGGTGCCGATCGTCATCATGAGACGGTCGTTGTTCGGTGTTCGTGGGACGGGTGTCTTGCTGGCCGCTCTGGTGGTTCCGACGTTACTATTGATGACGCTGATCGCGACCAAACTTCCGCACTACATCCTCGCTTGCTTCCCCGGCCTCGCTGTGACTGTTGCACTGGCCTGGAGCCGGGTCGAGGAGGGGAAGGTCGAGGCTCGAAAACTGGCGGAAGCACCCGGCCGCATCGGTCGCTGGTTGGGGGCGACGATGCTAGGTCTTCTGGCGATCGCGTTTGCAGTGGTGATGGTCAGTTACAAGGGAAGCATGGGCACACTGATTACCGTTGTGGTTGCGATGCTGCTCACGATGGTATTGACGCTACGATTGAAACCTGGAGCACGATTCGGCAACTGGCAAGGCCCCGGATTTTTGAGTATCTGTACCGCCGTGTGCATGGTTTTGATGCTGCACGGACTCGGTGGTCTCCAGCACCGCATGCAGGTGGCACCGAAGGTTGCGGAACTCATCGAACAGAGTGAGGCTTCCGATGCTCCACTCATCGTGCTCGGCTATGACGAACCTTCTCTGGTCTTCGCCCTGGACCGGGATCCACTACCGGGAGAAAAAACGGTGCCTTCCTTGCACGAGCAGTTCCCCGGAGGAATTTCCCAGTGGATCGAAACAGCAGGGCCGTACTGGTTGCTAGCCACCGTCGAGGAGTTGTCGAAAAGCGCGGTTGATTTGCAAGCAGAAGGTTGTCGTCTGGTCTGGTCGACCGACCCTGAAGGCATCGTCAATTATTCCAATGGCGAGACCATTTCACTGGAGCTGTGGTTTCTTGCAGAGTCTTGATGGATACGTTTGCGTTGCACAATGGATGCCATCAGTGCGACGCTGAAAGCCCCGAGAAGCAGTCCAGCGAGGGTGTCGCTGGGCCAGTGCTCCGTCATCAGAACCCGCGTTGCTGCCAGCCACAGTCCCGCCGCCAGCCAGATCGGCCAGCATCGGGGATAGAACAGACACATGATCATCACGATGGCTCCGCTGGCGGTCGCGTGTCCCGACGGGAAGCTGTGATGGTTGTGATCGAGTGCCAGAAAATCCCAGTCAAGACGACCACGCCAGAGCAATTCGTTGGGTCGACCACGCCCGATCAGGAACTTGATGAACGTGGCCGTCAGAGCTGCGGCACCAAGGCCGAGGAATCCTGCCAGCAATCTGCTCTCGATCCTCATGCCCAGTTTTCTGTATCTGGAGAAGAGCCACAAAAGTAGCAAAGCAATCAGTACGGTTTCTCCCCTGGCCAGATGAGTGCTGAAACTGGCCAGGTACTTCAGTTGTCGCAGCGCTGGACTGGCAGCGTCCGATTGCGACGGGTCATCCCAGCACCGGCGAGCCTCAAGGATCATCTGTGAATCGAAGGTGATTCCCTGCTGGGCTTTCGCAGGCCAACTCGGCGAAGGTGCCTGATCGGTTTGTTTTCCGATGTGTGCCTTGTAGGCGCGGAAGGCCGCATTGTCGGAGGGAGAGAAGATGGGTAAATACATGCAGAATGCCATGATCGTGCTGGCCACGATCCCGATGATCAGCCAGTGGCGAAGTCCTCGCGTATGCAGCGGATCGAGGGCGGTGGCAATCAAAGGCTCCTGGCTCATTCGACGAAGCGTTTGGCCAGGTCTGCCAGTTCCTGAGTTTCATGAATTCTCATGTCATCGATCACGCCGCCCTCGAGACTTTCGGGTGCCAGGCAGGCCGCCTGGAATCCGAGTCGCTTGGCCTCTTCCAGTCTCTGACGGGTTCCGGGTACCGGTCTGACTTCACCGAGCAATCCCACCTCGCCAGCGAAGATAACGTCCCTGGGAAGTGCTCGATCGTGAAATGATGACAGGATCGCAGCAGCAAGTGCCAGGTCGCTCGCGGTACCCCGCAGTTTCACCCCTCCGACAGCGTTGGCATGGATGTCACAACCACCGAGTGGGATTCCCAGACGCTTTTCGAGTACTGCAGCGAGCATCGAAAGGCGACCCGTATCGATGCCTGATGTTTTCCGGGCCGGGGCTCCATGAGCCGCGGGTGTGACCAGCGCCTGGATCTCGACCAGTAGAGGACGGCTCCCCTCCAGCACTGCAGCCGTGGCAGACCCAGGTGACGAATGAAGACGATCCCCCAGCAACAAGCCAGAGGGGTTTTCGACCTCGATGAGCCCATCGGATCGCATCTCGAAGATGCCCACCTCTTCGGTCGAGCCGAAACGATTCTTCAGTCCCCTGAGTACTCTCAGGGACTGTCCTCGTTCGCCCTCGAACTGCAATACAGCATCGACCATGTGTTCGAGGGCTCTCGGCCCTGCAACGCCGCCATCCTTGGTGACGTGGCCTACCATCAACAATGGGAATCCTTCCCGACGCGCGAGAGTCATCAATCGCGATGTCACCTCTCGCACCTGAACCACTCCACCAGCACCTGCGGGGATCTCTTCCCAGCGCATCGTCTGGATGCTATCGATTCCGACGACGACCGGTTTGCTGGCGAGGATCTGTTGCTCGATGGCTTCCACGTCACATTCGGGGAGTAGCCACAGTTCCTCTGACGATGCACCGATCCGATCGGCCCGCAGTCGAACCTGCGCCGCGGATTCTTCGCCTGTGATGTAGAGAAAGCGATTTCCCGTGCTGGAAATGGCCTGGGCGATCTGCAACAGCAGGGTCGATTTTCCAACCCCCGGTTCGCCCGAGAGTAATATTCCGCAGCCGGGGACCAGTCCGCCGCCGAGAACCCGATCGACCTCTCCCATGCCGATGGCCATCCGATCTTCCTCGCGCGCTTCGATCTGTGCGATCGATACCGCGGTTGCACTCTCTCCGGCCAGTCGAGGTGTCGGTTCGCTGCTGGCTGTACCGAGGCGGTGTTCCTTGAGCGAGTTGAAGGTGCCACAATCTGGACAGCGTCCCATGTGGCGTTCGTGGGAAGTACCACATTCCAGGCACATGAAAATAAACCGGCTTTTTGCCAAGATTCCTCCAGCTACGACCGTGAGATCTCGTTGTCGAGATAGGGACGGGTTCTCGACTATCCTGAACCCGGAAGAGCAACGCATCCAGAGCACGGCTCAGGAACCGGCTTTTTCGGGACGACTTTCCTCCCCGGTCAAAGCACGTTGCGAGTTTGTCTGCAGTTCTCGACCAGTTGTTGGAAGTGAATGCCACGATCCTCGAAGCAACTGTACTGGTCGAAGGAGGCAAAGGCGGGACTGAGCAACACCACGTCTCCGGTATCTGCGCAGTTGAGGGCTGCAGCGAGGGCTGTTTCAAGTTCTGCGTGTTGATGAAGACGATCATCCGCGATTTCGCCCCGTTGCAGGGCTTCGTACAATTCCTTCTGAACGGCACCGAAGCAGTAGGCGTGCAAATCTCGTTTTCTGGCAACGTTCGCCAGCGCGACCAGATCCAATCCCTTCGATTGACCTCCACACAGCCAGTGGACGGGAGCGTCGCTTCTTGCCAGCGCAGCTGAGGCCGATTCGGGAGAGGTTGCCTTGGAGTCATCGATGAAGCGGATGCCGCGGATCTCGCCGAGATCCTGGTAGCGGTGCGGGAGTCCTTTGAAATCGTGAATAGCCTGGGAGATCCCTTCGGCGGTGGCACCCAGATGAATCGATATGGTGGCGGCATGCAGCACGTTCTCGATTCCGGCATCTCCTTCGAGTGCCAGAGACGGGCGGTAAGGGATGGAGATCTTCTCGCCATCGGGTGACATGACAGAGAGGACTCCGTCTTCCTGTCGACTCTCGCCTTCGTTGCCACAGCGGATGACCCTGCGGTGGGGGCAACTGAATCCGACGCCAAAGGGGTCGCTGGTTCCGAGGATGGCCAGTGCTTCCTCATCCTGGCTGGGTTCCAGCAAGCGTTGCTTGGCGGCAAAATAACGACTTTCGTCGCCATGCCAGTCGAGATGGTCAGGACTCAGATTGGTCACAGAAACGATCCTCGGTCGGATTCCATCCGGTTCGAGTCGTTCGGCCTGAAATGAAGATATTTCTATGATGTATCTGCGTTCGGGATCGGGGCGGTCCAGGTCACCGAGCAGGCTTCCACCGAGGTTTCCTCCAACACTCACCGATTTCCCGGAAGCGCGGAGCATGTCGCCGGCAAGAACGCAGGTAGTGCTCTTGCCGTTGGTACCAGTGATCGCCGCCAGGTGTTTCGACGGAAGCCAGGAGAGGGCCAGACCCATCTCGGTCACCGCTCGAGTATCGCTGCTGGCGATCTCTTCCAGGAAAGGAGAACTCGGTGGAATCGCCGGATTGACCACCACCCAGTCACAATCGTCCAGATCCTCGCTCTTGTGCCCGCCGAAAGTTTTTCGGTGAAGATCGATGCCTTCGAGTTTCGCCAGAGAGGCGGCCAGTTGTTTCTCTGGAGCATTCTCAGAGACGGATACCTTTGCCCCGCGGGAGTCGAGGAACCGAATCAGATCGGTACCGCCGCCATGACGACCGAGACCCAGGACCAGGATCCGGAGTCCCGCCAACTGGTCGTGTCTTCGATCAGGTGAATGGAACTGTAGATTACATCCCTTGATGTCAGAACTGGCACTCATCGGAGCCTCATCAGGGATTTTCGGCGGGATCATCGAGGGGACTGGCAACACCAAATCCGCGGGCGCTGGAACGGAATCGTTCTGACAGCGCATCGAGGTCCTGTGGCTTGAGTACGAAGACTTCCTCGTGAATCACTTCCAGTGTTCCGGGCCAGAGGATCTCTGAGATGAAATCGAGCGGGAATCGTTGATACCAGGGAGGAGTCAACTTCACGATCCTGCGTTGTGGAGCCAGGGATCGTTCGCCACGTTTCTCATCCTCTTCCATCCGGACGAGCAGGTCGCGATTGCCGTAAAAATCGAAAGGAATTCGCACTGGCGAAGTCCCCGCGTCGACAC
>JBBWWE010000053.1:0-5181 GCA_050256595.1 Planctomycetota bacterium | reverse complement strand
ATCGAACGATGCAGAGCTTGTCAGCGATGGTGGCAGTATGAGGTAGCAGCTCACTGATCTGAGCTTCGCTTTGTCCGTGTGCAGAGAACTTGAACGGACTTCCGACCAGCGGCAGTGACGACTGGTTGCCTGACATCGCGGTCAGTCTTTGCCCCATCCGGATCGATGCGGGCAGTTCCTCGCCGTGCCTTTGTTGCAGAAGTGGTTTCGGATCGAACAGATCGATCTGCGATGGGCCTCCGCTCTGAAAGAGCCAGATCACTCTCTTGGCGCGAGGACGAAAGTGCGGCTTGAGATCACCCATCGCTTGCCCGGTCGTGGGCATCCAGCCCCACATCGCACTGCCAGCGGCAAGACCGGCGGATTGCGCCAGAAACTGGCGGCGATTGAGGTCACTACTGCTGTGGGATGGGCAGGTCATCGCATCACCTCAGTCTCGTCGTTTCATCGTGATTGAAGAGGGTCGAGCAGACCGCTGCCATGGCAGCCCAGTTGGCGGCATCCAGGCTCTCATCGATGGCGCTATCTCCAATAGCGAGCCAGTGGACAACAGCCTCCGCATCGACACTGAAATCTGCGTACAACTGGTCACGAAGTGCCAGCAGGGTGTCGAGTTCTGCAGTTTGTATCGGTCGACCCAGCAGCAGACGAAAGGCGTACGAGATGGCACCGGCCAGGTCGTCTCCATTGGTCAGAAGTGCACGTCGTGCCAGCATTCGTGCCGCCTCGACGAACTGAGGGTCGTTCATCAGCACCAGGGATTGCATCGGTGTGCTGGTTCGATGTCGTCGGGTCACGCAGACATCTCGTTTTGATGCGTCGAAGATCATCATCGTTGGAGGAGGAGAAGTTCGCTTCCAGAAGGTGTAGAGACTGCGTCGATACAGTCCCTCTCCTTTCGAGGCGGTATATGTGCGTCCACTCTTTTCTTGCCACAGTCCCGGCGGTTGGTAAGGCAACACGCTCGGGCCCCCGATCTTGCCGACCAGCAGTCCACTGGCCTGGAGCGCGTGATCGCGCACCATCTCCGCAGACATCCGGACGGATGGTCCGCGCGCCAGCAGGCGATTGGCCGGATCCTTCTCCCACAGGGTGGCACTGCAAGTCGATGACTGCATCCAGGTACTGGAGGTGAGAACCTTGCGCAACATCCTCTTCACATCCCAGCCGCTGTCGATGAAGTCCAGCGCCAGATGATCGAGCAGTTGTGGATGAGAAGGACGGGTTCCCTGGGTGCCGAAATCCTCCGAGGTGGGGACGATTCCCGCACCGAAGCCGATTTGCCACAGTCGATTGACCGCCACCCGGGCAGTCAGGGGGTGTTCGGGCGAGACGAGCCAGCGAGCCAGAGCCAGACGATCTTTCGAGGCACCGATGGGCATCGGCGGCAAGACAGCCGGAACATCAGGCTCGACCGCCTCGCCAGGAGCATCGTATCTACCCCGGCGTAACATGTGCGTGGTTCTTTTTTGCGCCATCTCCGACATTACCATGATCTTCGCCTTCGAATCGGTGAATCCGCTCAGCGCCTTGCGTGCTGCCGTCAACCCGGCACGAGCTGTTCTGCATTCCTCGTCAACCGCCAGCAGCCACCAGTTGAGAAGTTCGTCTTTGTTACTGGAGAACTCTACTTGCGGATCGTCAACATCGGAAAACAGCTTGCGTACTTCGATCTCGGAGATGGACCGATTCAAGATGTGCATCTCATCGACTTGCCCATCTTTGAAACCGTTGTCACGAAAACGCTCTCCGATGGCGAAGTAGGGGCCCCCGCCGGTGATGGGGGAGCGTAGATGATCACGGACAATTTCGACCTCTGCTGGAACACCATCAAGCCACAACTGGATGCCTGCTGCGCGACTCGATCCATCGTAGGAGAAGACCACATGGGTCCACTGACCGACTTCGATGCGATCAGTGGTAGAAACTGCTATCGCATCGCCAGGCCAGAAGTGGATCAAGGCAGCACTGAGACGGCCATTCTCGATGAGCAGTTGATACCCCTGGCTGCCGGCATCGGTCCACGCTCTCGATCGATGAAGAATCACCGCTCGTTCCAATTCCTGTTCGGTACGAATCCACAAGGAGATGGTGAAGGGATCGTTACGGCTGTAGGCGCCGAGACCATCGAAGCCCAGTGCATCGTCGCCGGTCAACTGGATCGCTTTACCGGAGACCCCTTCGCTGAGCGAGAGACTTCCGGGCACCTTGGCTGGGTGTTCTGGATCGACCTGGTTCGGGCTCTTGGCGTCGATGACCTCGTCGAAGGCGAAGTGGCCCGCAACATCGGTGAGGAAGGGAGGTGGCTGGGTGTCTTCTTGTTGTTGTTGCCACAATTCAAACGCTTCGAGTCGCGTTCCCATCACCTCGTTGAGGTGTTGCTCGGCACTATTCACCTCGGTCGTCAGTTCGACGACGCGATCCTTGGCTTGCTGATTGAACAGTGTCAGTGCTGGAGTGGGTACTGCTGCCGTGAAGTGAGAGTAGAGACCGCTTTCATCGATGTTGGAGAAGAATGCGGACAGCGCATAGTACTCGCGCTGCTGAATCGGATCGAACTTGTGATTGTGGCAACGTGCACACTCAAAGGTGAGGCCGAGAAACGCGGTGGAAAAAGTCTGGGTTCGATCGGCGATATACTCGATGCGATATTCTTCCTCGACACTCCCTCCTTCATTGGTCTGGCGATGAAGTCTTTGAAAGGCGGTGGCGAGTTTCTGTTGAGAAGTTGCATCCGCGAGCAGGTCTCCCGCGACCTGTTGAGTGATGAACTGGTCGTGGGAGAGATTCGAGTTGAATGCATCGATGACCCAGTCGCGCCATTGCCACATCTGACGGTGCACATCTGATTGGTAACCGTAACTGTCGGCATATCGGGCGATATCAAGCCAGTGGGTGGCCATCTGTTCACCGAAGGTGGGGGATGCCAGTAGTGAGTCGATCCACTTGTGCCATGCATCGGGCGAATCGTCGGCGAGGAAACTCTCGAGAGCTTCCAGTTCGGGTGCCAGGCCAGTCAGGACGAAGGAAGCGCGACGCGCCAGGGTCGTCCGATCTGCTTCGGTGGCGGCAGCGATGCCTTCATGTTCCAGTCGTGACAGGACGAAGCGGTCGAATGGCTGCCTCGACCAGGATTCATCGGTGACCTCGGGCAGTGCGGGTGGTTCGGGAGCGACGAACGCCCAGTGTCTGTCGAATGGGGCGCCCTGCTCGATCCATCGCTCCAGCAACGCGATCTCGGCGGTGGAGACCTCGAGTTTCGATTCGGGGGGAGGCATCTGGTCTTCTGGATCGTCGAGGCGCAATCGTTCGATCATCAGGCTTGCGGAGGGATCGCCGGGAACGATCGGCGAACCTTCAGTTCGTGCTGCCAGGGCATCTTCACGTCGGTCCAGCCGTAACTTGGCCTTTCTCGCCTGACCATCGGGACCATGACAGGGATAGCAGCGATCCGCGAGGAGCGGCCGGATGGAACGGTCGTAGTCGATTTTATCTTCTAACGGGAGCGCCAGGAGGGCAGAGGGCAGCAGCCAGCCGAGTTGGATAACTACCAGCAGTCTCGAGATCGACGAGAGAAAGATACTCTTCTTCATCTTCTTCATGGAGGGATCGTAGCATGGTCTCCGAGCAGAGGCATCGAGTGAGTCATTGCTCTGGAACAGACCCGGTTGCCCTATTTCACAGAGTTGAGGATTGGCTGGTCGATGTTTACCATCGGGTGCGTTTACGAACAGATTTTGAGTCAGTGATTCGCGACTCGTGGTCGAGGAAGTTGATCCTGAAAGAACAGCACTGATGAGTGAAGAAATGAAGTTGCGATGCATCGATGGGGCGACCGGTTCCGAACTGGAACGGCGCGGCGTCGACCTGTCTTTGCCGCTGTGGTCGAGCCGTGCATTGATCGATGCCCCCGAGATACTGGCCGCTGTTCATCGCGATTATCTGACCGCCGGTGCCGAAGCGATCACCACTGCCACCTTCCGCACCCATCGTCGATCGCTGGAGAAGGCTGGACTGGGCGATCGTGCCGCAGAACTGACCCGACAGGCGGTGGAGATCGCCATGCGGGTTCGCGATGAGGAGCGTCCGGATGCTCTGGTGCTCGGTTCCGTCGCTCCGCTCGAGGATTGCTACCGGCCGGACCTGGTGCCGGATGAAGAGACTTGTCTGCGTGAACATACCGAGTTGATGGAGCACCTGGTCGCTGCAGGGGCGGACCTGATCTTGATCGAGACGATGAACCATCTGGGCGAGGCGCGCGCTGCGGTGCATGCCGCGCGTCGGGTGGCTCCCGGCAAGTGGATGATCAGTTTCTGTACCCGCAGTGACGGGCCGCCAGGAGTGCTGCTCAGTGGCGAGGAACTGGCGCCCTTGCTGTCTCAACTGGCGGATGCACAGGCGGTCGGTGTCAACTGTGTCGCTGCCAACGCGATCGTCGATCAGGTCGGGTTGTTACGGGGAGCGTTACCGGAGACTCCCATCCTTGCCTACGGCAACATTGGCCATGCAGATGAGGATGGAAACTGGATCTCATCGGATGCCATCCACCCCGACGATTATGTCGTACATGTTGCCTCCTGGATCGATGCGGGGGCCAGCATCGTCGGAGGCTGCTGTGGGACCACTCCCCAGCATATTCGAGCTGTCACGAGGAACTTGTTTTGCTGAGAAGAGTTGACGGTCAAGGGGATTTCAGTCTCGAGGGACTCCCTATAGGATCTCTTGGATAAACGGGATCCCTCAGGATCCCGCGGTGTTTTCGTCTGTAGATAACAGCAGCCTGCTGATGTTATTGCCGTGGCTGAAGAAGAACCGAGGAGTTGAACCGGGGAGCCATTTCAAGAACGGTTCAGGAGATGTGAGAGAGCGAAAAAATCGATCAGATCACCAACAACCTCGAATCTCCGTCCCCCCCGAGGGCAATTCTCAGGGAGGCCACCGAGCAGGATCGCCAGGCGATCTATCGTTCCCGCCATGACGTCTATGCGGTCGAACTGGGTCAGCACGACATCCACCCCGATGGGCTGCTGAAGAACCACCTGGATGACTTCAATCGCTACTTCGTGGCGATCATCGATGACCAGTTGGCGGGGTACATCAGCCTCACTCCTCCCGGGAGGGGTGATTATTCTCTCGACAGTTACCTACCACGCAATCGGTGGCCCTTCGACGATTCGGCTG
>JBBWWE010000052.1:0-1974 GCA_050256595.1 Planctomycetota bacterium | reverse complement strand
TGGAGTCAATTTCCGGATCCGCCGGTCACCTCCCGTCCTGCGTCACTCTGGTCACTGGGCCCTCGAAGACTGCGGATATCGAGGGAGTGCTGGTGACCGGGGTTCATGGTCCGGGGACGGTCCAGATCGTGCTGGTGGAATGACTGCTGGAGGTTTGTTCCCCTCGCATCCCCCGTTGCGCCCTGGGGTCCTCTTTGCCACACTCCTGAGCCGGAGGGCTTCACCTTTGCCAGGGTTCCGGGAAGACATCGTGATTTCGTTGTGACTTTCTACCGGGTGTGCGAGGAGTTGATTCATGTCGTCGAAGTACCAGTCCACTCCAGTTCAGACCACCGCGATGCCCAAGGGGATCCCCTACATCATCGGTAACGAGTTCGCCGAGAGATTCAGTTTCTACGGGATGAAGGGAATCCTGGTCGTCTTCATGACCAAGTACCTCCTCGACTCTTCCGGCAACGATGCCTTCATGAGCGAGGCGAAGGCCAAGGAGGTCTACCATCTGTTCACAGCAGCCGCCTACTTCTTCCCGATTCTAGGGTCGCTGCTCTCCGATATCGTGCTCGGCAAGTACCTGACGATCATCACCCTTTCAATGGGCTACTGTGTGGGACACGCTTGCTTGGCGGCGATGGACGTTCCGTTGACAACGTCTTTCTTCGAGCCGGAGACGTGGCTATTCCTGGGCATGGGAGCGATCGCCATCGGTGCTGGTGGCATCAAGCCCTGCGTTTCCGCGCACGTCGGGGACCAGTTCGGTTCGAAAAACCAGCACCTGGTGTCGAAAACCTTCAGCTGGTTCTATTTCTCGATCAATGTCGGGGCTTCAACCAGCATGATCCTGACCCCGCTGCTTCTGGTGAACTACGGGCCCTGGTTGGCGTTTGGTTTGCCTGGAGTGCTGATGGCCCTGGCAACCGTGTTCTTCTGGATGGGACGCAAGGTGTTTGTTCACATCCCTCCGGGAGGACTGGAGAAGTTCAAGCAGGAGAGTTTTAGCCCCGAAGGGATTCGTTCGGTCCTGAATCTGATCCCCCTCTTTCTCATCTTCATCGCGATGTTCTGGGCGATCTTCGACCAGGCGGGCTCCGCCTGGGTTCTCCAGGCGCAGGATATGGATCGAAACTTCCTCGGATTCGAGTGGCTCGAGGCTCAGGTCCAGGCCGTGAATCCTGTGCTGATCCTGATCCTGATCCCGCTGTTTGCCTACGGGGTTTATCCATTCCTTGGCCGTTTCTTCAAGGTCACGCCATTGCGCAAGATCGGCATCGGGCTATTCCTGTGTGCCGGGGCCTTCGCCATTTCAGGATGGATTCAGATGCAGATCGATGCCGGGGAGACCCCATCCATCGGCTGGCAGTTCCTCGCCTACGTCGTGCTGACCGCTGCCGAAGTGCTGGTCTCGATCACGGGGCTCGAGTTTGCCTACACCCAGGCTCCCAAGAAGATGAAGTCCTTCATCATGGGGATTTTCTTCCTCGGGGTTTCCTTCGGGAATCTCTTTGCCGCAGCTGTCAACCATTACATCCAGAACGAGGACGGTACCGTCAGTCTCGAGGGAGCCGATTACTACTGGTTCTTCACCCAGGTGATGGGGGCCACTGCGGTGATTTACCTCATCTACTCGCGCTTCTACAAGGGTGGCTACTTTGTTCAGGGAGATGACGATGGTCAGCCTGAGGAACAGGCCGCCGCATGATCGAGCGGGGCAAGCAACGATTTCTTTCGATGGTGCGAGGGGGCGTTTGCTTGACCGTGCTGTGTGGAGCCGCACCCTGTCTTGCCTCTGATCTGCGCATTGAAGTCGCAGAGGAGGGCTGGGGAGATGCCTCGGTTGCCGATGTGAAAGCGGTGCTCTTTTGTGCTGCTGAGCCGCTGTGGAAGGCGGCGGGATCGCCTCAACTGCCCATCATCCGGGTCGAAGCTTCCGGGGGTCCGATCGTTCTGTATCGTCGAGATGATGACGGTGCCATCCGG
>JBBWWE010000051.1:0-2685 GCA_050256595.1 Planctomycetota bacterium | reverse complement strand
CGACGCTCTTCCGATCTGGGATTTTGCGAAAAAGAAAATCGTTCTCGGTCATCTTCCTGGCCCAGGGCGGAGCGATGAAGTCGATGGGGTTTTCATGCTTGGTTGCGGTGAACAGGATCGTTGAACCCTGCGAGTTCTTGTCACCTTTTTCGAGCGCCAGCGACTCGTTGTACTGAGCGCGAGGTTCGCGACCGGTACGAAACTCGGCGCCCGCCTCCAGGCCCAGGCGGCAATCGCCGGTGCAATCGCAATAAATACCCGCCTCGATGCGATAGATGGTTTCCGTCTTGTCGCAGCGAGCCTGCACACGGGTGATTTTTCCCTCACGCACTTCCGCCGAATAGATCGAGGTGTCGAGTTTGAGAGTGAGTCGTTCTTCGCGCTGGCACAGGTCGTAGAGGGTCAGATCGAACAGTTCAAAGGCTCGATGAGGATTGCGCCGGGCATCTTCCAGGCGGATCTCCTCGATCAGGCCCCCTTCGCGCCAGCCGGAGCGACCGCCATGCACATCGGCGCCGACGATATGCATACCAATCTCGCTCGAAGCGTTGCCGCCAAGCCGCGAGCGATCCTGGATCAGCAGCGTGTTGGCACCGTTTCGAGCTGCGGCCAGGGCGGCGCAGACTCCCGCCATTCCTCCGCCGGCGATCAGCACATCGACCTCCAGGTCGATGATTCTCATATGTTTTTTGGCGATCAGAGTTGAGCGTGGGTCGGCGGTCGCGGCCTCGGTGGTGGGGTCCTCATCGGTCGCAGAAGAGGCTGCAGAAACAAAGCGACGACCATCGATTGCCAGGGAAGCCCCCGCCAGCAAACCAGCCTTTGCGAGAAAATTGCGCCGATCGAGGGGAGGCGGCGCTTCTTCAGGGAGTTCAGGGCTGATCTCGGTCACTTCTTGCCACTCTTTTTCTTGCTGGTGTTGGTCGCCTCACTCATCGCTGTGACAAACTTCTTCATCGAAACGGATGCAATCGCATCGGCGATCAGATCCGGCTCGCAGTTCTCCCAGCTCTGGATACGCAAACAACTCTTGCCCATGTCGAGCCGCGTCCCGCGTTTTTTCCACTCGGTGACGAGTTTTTTCTGCACTTCCGGAATCACGTACATCCCGCACAGGTAAACGCCGTAGTGTTTCTTCTGGGAAGCAAGCCCTGCGTACATCAACGGCTCCCCGTTGTAGGTGTCAGGGCATACCGAAAGAGGAACTTCGTAGCTAAGCATCCCGTAGCGCATTGCTTCCTTGTAGCCCTTGGGCAGGCTCTTGCGAATCAAGGTACGGAACTTCTTGATGGTGTCGCGCCGATCATCGGGAAGGTCATCGATGTATTCCTTGGGTGTTTTTGCAGTAGAAGTGACCATGTGTTTCCTTCCTACTTGCCGCGATTCCTATTCGTCAGAATCCGAGGATGGTAACCGCATCTACAACAGCAATGAACCAGCGTATAGACTGTCGGAATGTTGATTTCATCGCTGTTGAATATCTTGCAGCCCGAAAAGCGCCACGCGGTGGTGGTTGCGACCTTGGTGCTGTTACTGGTGGCTGGCTGTCAGGCGCAGACCCCTTTACATCCAAACGATGTGGCGCTGGCCTATCTCCAGCAACGCGCCAAGGGGGGCGGAGCTGGTGAATATGTCGCCAAAAATCCTGGCCCGGTTGCAGCGTGGGCTGACTCGCAGTACCCGTTGCCGGATCCATGCATCAAAATCATCCTCGACCGGGAAATGGTCGTTCCTGTCAATTCTGTGGGTGAAAATGGCGACCAGGCGGAGCATGCCTTTCGTTTTCAAGTCCGCGGGACCTGGAAAGGGCTCGGCAATACGATCCTGACCAGAGATGCTCTGGTCGTCACGGAGAACTCTTTCGGTGTCACCGAATGGCCTCCGATGCCCGGCCAGTTGTGGTATCGGGTCCGGTATGCCGCCATCGGAGGCTCCGATGGCAAGGATCAGGTCGTGCAGTGGCTGTCCCTTCGTCCTACGGCACAGGGGTGGAAAATCTATCAACGACCTGAAAAGATGCAGGCGAGAGGGGCCCCGGCTGCCGAGTGGTCCCGCATCGGGGAACAGTAAAATTGCATCGGGATGGAAATTCCGATGGGGGAAAGGGGAAAGATGGCATCTCCAGCATCGGATAAAGCCTTGTGGGATCTTCTACGATTTGTCGCTCCACTAGTTTTGGGCTTTTTTCTCATCGAGCACGGGACCAGCTGGGGGCAGTTACTCGCCGCCCCCCCCGATGCCGCCGTTCCGCAGGGGATCCTCCTGACGATGGTTACCTTGCTGGGTTGCTGGGTGGTCAAGAGAGCGGTCGGTAGGGAAGTGGGTTCCTGAGCCGAAGGGGAATCCGCAACCCGATTCTTCCACCTGCTGGCTAGCGGGTCGGCTTCGTCGTTCGTTGATTGCACCCAACGGAGTACCATCGCCGGCTGTGAGAAAAGAGAGAGGCAAACCGCTGGGTATTGTTTTAATCGGTGATTCGCTCCCGTGTGGTCGGATGAGCATCCAGAGTCTTTGGCGTGGGTAAGATTCCCGGCTTCAGTTGGTGTCGTGCTTTGGGTGTGCTGCTGGGCGTTCTGGTGCTTAATTCCTGTGGAACCATCTCGCGACAGCCCGATTCGTTCTCCTGGGAAAAAGCCGATGAACTGTTACGGACCGGGATCTTCCGTCCGGTGAAAGAGCCACCCG
>JBBWWE010000050.1:0-3771 GCA_050256595.1 Planctomycetota bacterium | reverse complement strand
CGGGCGGACCACGATATCGGCTTCTTCCAGTTCGTTTTCCGTCAGCCAGTTGCGAGCGATGCTGGCCACCCGTTGGAGTGACCCCATACCGGTCTCGATGTTACTGGTCGGGAGTAATCTGCGTGATGGGTCGATGGCGAGCACTACCGATTCCGGATCGGAAGCGCGCGCTGCTGCCACCGGCACGCTCAAGACCGCCCCGGCGTCACACAGCAACATCCCCTCATGTTCTACCGGTGGAAAGACCCCTGGTATTGAGCACGATGCTTCGACCGCATGTGCCAGGTGTCCGGAGCGAATCGTCACCAGTCTCGCTTCTCTGAGATCCAGAGCGACCACCTGAAAGGGAATCCGACAGTCATCGAAAGTCCCCTCGCCCACCAGGATTTCGATGAGTTGTTCGAGAACACCTTCCTCGATAACAGAAGGGCGTCGGGCCAGATTCGCCAGGTGCAAGCCTCTACGCAAAAGCGAGAGGATCGCCTGGAAGGGACCATTCTCCTCGTCACTGGCAGCCGCGAGCATCATTCCGCCCAGACGGATGTTCCTGAACTCGTCAGAAGACATCACCTCGATGGCGCGTAACGACAGCACTGCAGCATCCGGATCGAGGCTCCAGCGAGCCCCGGCGATGGCGCCGGCGGAGATCCCGGAAACGGACCGGATCTCGATTCCCTCCTCCTCGAGAACCTGTAACGCGCCCAGATGAGCCAGGCCCCTCGAACCACCTCCTCCGAGAGCAACCGTGACGCTCATCTGGAACTATCCCCGGATTCTTCCGATGGGACCTGTTTCCTGAGATCGACGATCCGCTTCTCCTTGAGTTGTGTTTCCATGCCGAGCCGCTGCAACATCTCCTCTCGATCGAGAAGTTCCATGTGCGAGGGTCGAACCTCGGAAGCGTTCTGGATCTGCGAGGCAAGGAGTTCATCGATGTTGTCTTTTTGTTGACCCTCCGCAAGGCTCACCGCGATTCGCATCTCGTCGACATCGAGTGGATCATCGTTGCGCTTACTCAGGACCACTTGCCACTCGTCGACCATCGGCGAATCCGTCAGGAGATCGGTGATGATGTTCAGGTTCACCAGTGTTCCCTTGATCTTGGTCAGGGACATGTCGGTCTTGTTCGAAGCCCGGCTCAGATCAGAAGAGAAACGCGGCACGGTTCTACCGCAAGCCGGACATGGTTCATGGGTCATCCCTCCGTTGGCGAGATCTCCTGTGCGATAACGCATGACGATGGAGCCACGTCCATCGAGCGGAGTGTAGACCAGTTCCCCGGTCTCACCATCGGGCAATCGTTCACCGGTCACGGGATCGACGATCTCGAACAGATCGAGATCGGGATAACTGTGAAAACCGGTCTCCACGCCACCGGAACACTCGATCCAGCACTTTCGTGATTCGGTAAAGCCGAACACGCTGATCACCAGCGGATCCTTGGAACCAATCTCCTTGAGCAAACTGGCGAGTTTTTCCCGGTAACCAGGCGTAACGCGATCACCACCCAGAAACACCAACTCGATGGAAGAAAGATCCCGCCCCTCCTCCATCCCCTGCCGGATGAGGTGATAGACATAACCGGGGATCCCGGTCAGGTGTGACGGACGCATCTTCTCCAGTGCGCGCAAGATCCCCACGGTTCCCATGGCGCGACCGCCACCGGTATGCAGGGTGAACACCTCGTTGGCCAGACCAACACCGTGGACCTGCCAGAACGCCAGATGCGGTGCGTAAGGGAAGACACTGACCATTCGATCCTCGGGCGAGCCCACTCCGATCACTTCTCCCATGCGACGACCACATTCATGCAGAATGTCGAGATCATATCGACTGAGAAAGAAGGAAGTCGGAAGTGCCGTTCGGCCGGTGGTGAAAAACGCCTGGATTGGACGATACTCGGTTCCGAGTCGACGTCTCACTTCCTCTTTTCCATGGCGCATCGCAGTCCACATCATCCCCGCCTTCTGAAAAGGGGTGATCACCTTGCGAATCGAATCCTGGTCCGGCTGTAACACGAAGTTCTTGGGTCGATCGGGAGTGTCTTCAGTGGGAGCGACATCCGATTTCGAGGAGAAGGGCATCTGCGCCATGTCGTCGTAATTCTGCAGCGATTCGATATCGAGATCCGCAAGGGCTTCACGGTAGTGAGGATGGAACGGAAGGATCTGCTGCTTCAGTTGCTTGCGTAGAAGCGACATCTGATGTTGTTCCAGTTGCGCTGGATCAGGCTGGCCCCAGTTTCGAGATAGAGCCCCGCGAGGATGCCATCGCCCTTTCCTTGCCAACCTCGACTCCTTCCCGGTAACTCCCGCGAGTCCCGGACACGCGAAAATTCTCCGCATGGTCCGGAAACATCAAATTTGAAGACAGCCCTCCCCGAGCCACGAGAATAACATCCTCGACCACCACAGAGCCATCCTTCGATTCGATCCAATTCGACGTCATCGAGACCCACATCGTACTCTTCTGGGGAGTTCCCTGTCCGTCGGGCAGTCCTGACTCCCGCGTGGAAAAAGACAGGGAAGGTGACTCATGTCGTCGTGGAAATTGGCTTCGGTGCTGTGCGGCATCGCTGGTTTCTCCTTCATCGCCCTCGATGGGCCGACCCGGATGGTGGAGATGTTTCCCCAGATCCCCGAAACAATCTCGGTGATTCTACTGAGCGGAACACCGTTTCAGACCACCGTCGCGATCATCAGTTTGCTGATGGTGAGTATCGGTCTGATGCCCAGGAGCGATCAGCAGTTCAGTCGCGGCGAGTTCCTGCAGGCGATCTCGCTGGGTTGCGCCATCGTGGTGAGCGCGTGCCTGGCGATGGCGATTCACTTCTCGACCGGATCGGGCCCGATCCTTCCTGGCATCGTCACCTCGGTCGCCATTCTCCAGGGAGCCCTCGGGATCTGTGCGGCCGTCATCCTGATTCTCAATCAAGAAACACGACCGATGGCGAGTCTGCCGCTGATCGCCAACACCGGTCTCAGTGCCATCACCATCCTCTTTGTCATCGGCCCGACAGCCTGAACTGGAGGCCCTCATGCTTTACTGCGACGATTGCGGAACCATCTCCGACAAGAACTACGGCCCCGAGGATGGCAGCGTCCGCTGCCCGCGTTGTGCCGGAGCCACCGAAGAAGCAACCGCCACCAGCGGCCTTGCACTGCTGGATGAACCGCGTTCCCTGCAGGAATCAGGCTTCAACAGCCAAAGTAGCGCGATTTCCGATCTCGACCTCTTCTCCAGCGAAACCATCGCCAAGAAACGCACTCCCCGTGATACCGAAGGTCAAACGCGACTTCGTCTGATCGAGGATGAGGCCGAGGCCCCCACCGAAACGGACGAACCTGCCCAGCAATCACTGGCCCCGCTACCGCCTGTTGCGAGACAATGGCGTTTTGAATGCCTCGCTTGCTCCGGCAGTCTTCGGATCGAACCGGCGACATCGCTGAGCAAGATCCGCTGCCCACGCTGTCAGACCTGGATGATCGTCGGCGCCAATGGAGAAGTGAATCTTCCGGCAACCAGTGAGCAGAAACCGAGCGACACTCCCGAACCACCGACCGAAGAAACGGAAACTGCCGCTCCACAACAACCGTCAACAATTCCGACCCCGGATCCCGAGCCCGCAGAGACCGATGCACTGGAGGAGTGGAGTCTCAAGGACACCCGCAACGAACCATCTCCGGAAGCACTGCAGGCGGTCGAAACCCAGGCCAGTGGATCGGCAGACACGATCACGTTGGCCCCCCCGACTGAACAGATCGCGGACCA
>JBBWWE010000049.1:0-4273 GCA_050256595.1 Planctomycetota bacterium | reverse complement strand
CCGTTCTTGCGAGGCGATGCCAACGTCGATGGACGTGTCAACATTGCCGATGGGATCTGGCTATTGCAGCATCTGTATCTGGGAGGACCGGGAGGAGACTGCGCAGCCGCCCGCGACACCAATGCCGATGGTATGGTCGATCTTGCAGATGCTGCGCACATCATCTCTTTTCGCCTGATGGATGGCGGCCCACCAAGACATCCTTATCCCTACTGCGGGATTTCCTCTGTCGGTGATTGCGACAGTTACCCGATTTGTCCGGAGGTCCCCGAGGTCACAGTGACGCGCGATGATCGGGGGGTCTGGTTCATCGAAGGCGGAGATCTCTACGGACTCTACGAGGCGTTCGGTTACGCAGTGGCCACCGACAGATTATGGCAGGCAGAGTTTTTTCGAAGGCTATGCCGCGGACGGCTGACCGAGATTCTTGGGCCGAGCCAGCTCAATACCGATATCGCCATCCGATTGCTCGGATACTCGGAACAGGAGCTGGAGGATGGGTTCTCCCAGACTTCAGAGGTGGGTCAGCATGTTGCCCTGGCGTACCTCGATGGGTTCAATCGTCGCATCGATGACGTGATCGCCGATACCGATCTGCTTCCCTATGAGTTTCATGAACTCGATCTGATTCCCGACCACTGGACCATCACGGACATGATGGCGTTGCAGGTTACGCTGCTGAGAAACTTCGATTCCGAGGCTCTCGCCACCCATCAACTGGACAACGCTCTACTGCTGGCGGAACTACTCGATGAACATCCGATCGACGGAATGGAAATGTTCGATGATCTTCGCTGGCTCGACGATCCAGAAGCCCCGACGATGATTCCGCCGGAGGATTTCGCGATTCCGTTTGCCGCTACCGATGCGGCACCGGTTCCTCAGCCGGGGCAATACCAGATCGAAAACCTCCGTGCCCTGCGTGATCGGGTCGATGACGTCTTTGCCGGTACGACCCGAAGACTGGCACAGCTCGGTACAACGGTTCGCATGGGAAGCTACGCATGGGTGGTTTCCGGTGATCTCACCGAGACGGGAAATCCGACCCTCTACTCGGGACCCCAGATGGGTTTCAATGCGCCCGGTCTGATCGTCGAGGGCTCCTTGAAAGCTGCCGGAATCGAGATGTCTGGGATGGCGCTAGCGGGGCTTCCCGGGATGATCATCGGTCGTTCTCCCCGGCATGCGTGGTCTGGCCAGGTGGCTCACGCCCATACCGTCGACATCTATCTCGACGATGCAGAGGATATATTCTTGCACCGGGTCGAATACATCCCGCTCAACAATACTGGAGCAGTGATGACGCTGCCGATCTACCGAACCGAACACGGCCCGGTGGTGGCACCGCTGATTCTCAACCCGGATACGGTCGAAGGTCCTGTCGCAACCTGGAAGTATTCGCACTGGCAGAAGGAACTGCAGACGGTCGATGTGAATCTGGATTACATCATGGCCCGCAACATCGATGATTTCGCCGATGCGATGGATCGATTCTGCGTCAGTCTCCACGTTTGTTATGCAGATCGACGCGGAAACGTTGGTTACTGGATGGCTGGACTCGATCCGGTGCGTCCCCCGGATGCGGATCCGCGACTACCTCAACTCGGTGACGGCACCATGGAGTGGACAAATCCAGTCACCTACAAGCCACGCAAGACCGTTCGAAATCCTCAGCGTGGCTGGATGGGAGGCTGGAACAACAAAGCTGGAGGCGGGTCGGCTGGAGGCGCCAACCCTCGCCATAGCTACGGCCGCTATCATCGGGCACATGCGGTGCAGGATCGACTGGCTCAGGCAATCGCGGAAGGCCCCCTCTCGTTCGAGTTCATCCGTGATCTCGCGCTCGAGATCAGTGCCACCGATTGCTGCGATCTGGGAGAAAGTGGCGGTAACCGCTGGTTCTTTGTCGAGGATGCGTTTGTCAGTGCGGTCGAGTCCGATCCAAACCTCGATCGACTCGATGCTTTGACACTTCTCGACGGCTGGGATGGCTACTTCCCGGCAGGAGGCCCCGATGCCTGGACCACTGGTGAGCTGGACTCGGATGCCTGGCTGTTACAGGATCGCTGGATCAGCAGGGTCATCGAGTTGACCTTCGAAGATGAACTCGACACGCAAACACTGTCTCATGACAACCAGAGTCGAAATCTACTCTTCAACGTTTTGATCCGCTCATTGCCCGGTTCCAATAGCGTGCTAGAGAATCGGATCGACTGGTTCCAGAATCGCGGTTCTACACCGAAACCAACCGATGCAACCGGCATCATCGTGCTTGCGCTCGACGATACTCTGGCCGAACTCGGTCCACGTCCGTGGGATCATCCGCGTGCGACCATCGATTACGAGGGCCCGGTGATCGGGCAGGTGTGGAGTTCTCCCTGGCTCGATCGGTCCACTTATGCTCAGGTAGTGGAAGTGGGACCGGAAGGTCCTGTGCGGATCGAATCGATGATCCCGCTCGGTGAATCGGGTGCGATTTACCAGGGACCAGGAGGAGAACCGGAGTTTGATGAACAGTACTTCGGCTTCACGGACATCTTCGACGGTTTCCTGCACCGTCCCTTCCCGACATTCGATGAAAACCCCTGATCGGAACATTGCTGGCGCTTTGTGGTGCTCGTGGCTGTCGGGGTTGTTGATCTGCCTGAGCGGCTGCCATGGCGCATGGATCGCATCCAACGCCAGCGGGGTGGCTCATCGGCTCGCCGCATCCAGACCACAACACGAGTTGATTTCTGAACTGGAGACGACTTCCAGGCTACGGTCGCAACTCGAATTGCTTCCGGATCTGCTCGAGTTTGCACGCAAGCGAGGCTTGAAAGTGGGCAATGCCTATCAGCGTATCGATGTACTTGCAGGGCCGGTCAGCTGGATCGTGGTTGCGGCGGATCCTAAGTTGATGGAGTTGCACCAGTGGAGTTTTCCACTGGTGGGAAAGGTACCCTACAAGGGCTATCGGTTCCGCGATCATGCCCAACAGGAAGCGGACCAACTCGTTTCTATTGGTCTGGAGTCGGAAGTGATGCCCATCGATGCATGGAGCAGTCTCGGTTGGTTTCCAGACCCGGTGCCCGGAGCACTGCTCGATCTCCCCGAATATCGGTGGGTCACGACGCTGCTTCACGAGTTGGTTCATCGGACCCTGCACATCCCGAACAATGCGCAGTTAAACGAAAGCCTGGCGACCTTCCTTGGCAACCGGTTGGCCCAGGAGTGGCTGGTTAGCAGGTACGATGCGGACGGGGAGCAAGCGATCCGCCATCGGCATCGCTACCAGGACGAACTGCGACTGAACCGGCTTCTTCGCCAGTATCGAGAAGATTTGCTGACCCGGCCTCGCGAACTGGCCCACGAGCAATTCCTGGCGGCGCTCTCCTCGGAGCCATGGGAGGCCTTTTCGGGGGTGCAACTGGCTGCCGAGCGCTGGAGCCTCGTTCGCGTGTTGATGGCCGAAATTTACGATCCTGAGGCGATCTCGTGGGATCAGATCTGGGCGCAAACGGGCCAGGACCTGTCAAATCTGGCCATCTGGCTGCGCCGGGAAAAAGTAGGAACTTCTGCGACAAAACCCTCGTCTGGTCCGTAGAGGGTTATTTTCGGTCTTGAGAGAACTCGAGACGGGAATAGCCGATTGAGGGAGCCGGCCCGCTCTAAGGAGGATCCATGAGTGACAGGGAAAGTCGAGGAGAACGTGATCTCTTCGAAGAGATCACTCTACCTCACGTCGATGACATTTTCCGTTTTTCGCTGGGTCTGACAAAGAACCGGGCCCAGGCAGAGGACCTGGTGCAGGAAACTTACCTGAAAGCTTTCAAAGCCTGGGACCGTTTCCGTGCCGGAAGTAATGCAAAATCCTGGTTGTTCAGGATCTGCAAGAATCACTTCATCGACCGGTACCGCGAAAAGGCCAGGCGTCCACATCATAGTGCTGCGGTCGAGGAACTGGCTGTCGATTCTCCACGACGTTCGATCGAAGTCTTCGAGCGCGATGGCATCGAGAACGAGGAGACCTTCCTCGATCTGTTCGGTGATGAAGTGAATCGTTACTTGAGAGAACTTCCCGAACCCTTCCGCAAGGCTTTGTTGCTTTGTGACCTGGAGGGTTTGAGTTACGACGAGATTGCACAACTGCTGGATGTGCCGATCGGTACGGTTCGATCCAGAATTTCAAGAGGACGTGCGTTCCTGAAGGAACGCCTGGTGAATTACGCCCATGAATTGGGATATGGGCGCGACTAACAGAAAGATCAAGGGCTCATGAAAGATTGCATGC
>JBBWWE010000048.1:0-5638 GCA_050256595.1 Planctomycetota bacterium | reverse complement strand
GTGCTCCACAGGTTGGCGCTCTCCTCCAGCCGCCAGTGGTACTGCCCGGTGAGCAGGGCGGCCCGGCTGGGCGTACACGACGGAGACGACACGAAGGCGCGTCGAAACAGGACCCCTTCGGCCGCCAGGCGATCGAAGTTCGGGGTCTGCACCACCGGGTCCCCGTAGGCCGAGGCGTGGGGCCAGCCCCAGTCATCGGCGATGGCAAACAAGATGTTGGGGCGAGTTGCGGAGAGATCCGAGGGTGGTTCTTGCCCATCGAAACCGCTCACCGGGAAAGCGAGAATCAATAGAAGTGCACATAATTCGTATCTCATGAGGACTTCTTGTCGTTCGGGGGTTGCCACAGTTCGATGCGATTTCCCTCTGGGTCTGTGACCCAACCGAAACGACCGTACTCGCTATCTTCGGTCTTATCAGCGACGTCGCAGCCGGCGGTTCGAAGTTGCGCCAGCATTGCATCCCGATCAGGAACCCGGAAATTGATCATGAACTGATTCTGACGATCTCCAAAGTAATCGGAGTCCTCGGCAAAGGCGCTCCAGATGCCACCGCGATCCTTTTCAACGGTTTGCATTCCAGGCAGGATTGCACCACACCACTCGTCGTCGATGGCCAGCCCGAGATGTTCGCGATACCAATTCGCAAGTGCAGCGCGATCGCGCGCCCTGACGAATACGCCGCCGATTCCGATGACCTTTTCCACTGCAACTCCATTCACTTCGATCCATCTCCGAGCAGGTCCAGACAGCACTTCTTGTACTTACGACCGCTACCACAGGGGCAAGGATCATTGCGACCGATCTTGGAAGCAACCCTCTGGATCGGTTCCACTTCCCCCCGGGAGGTTCGCAGATATTCCTCCCGAAGCACCTCGACGACTCGCTGATGAGATTCACCCCCGGCGAGCCGTCCCCGTCGCTGCAGATCGGCGAGAAAATCACCGATTAACCGAGGAACCTGTTGCTGGACCTGTTCGGGGATGGACAGGCGGACAAGCCCCTCGAGAAGGCCTGCCCGGACATCACTTTCCTCTATGGCATCGGGGGTGACTTTTCGAATCGAGCAGGCGTGTCGAAGAAAGGTAGCGAGAATCCCCTGGGCATGCGTTGCCACCTCGCGATCAACTCGATCTCCTGCATCGTCGATGAGAAAGTCCGAGACCCAGTTGTCGATCTGTTCCCCTACCCAGCGCTCGTCCAAGGCAGACCCCTTCCCTGGGGACAGGATCTTCGACGGGTGGCCCAGGCGCCAGTCGCAGTCGCTGATAGAGGGGCGAACTGACCCTGTGGGGCTGCTAGAATGCCTCCTTCCCAGGCGCTGAGAGAGAGGCATATCGATGACGATCCAGAAACTGACTTCGTGGACCCTTCCGCTCGTATTGTTGCTGGTTCCGTGCACCTTTGGCGCGGCTCAGGAACAGGCCGGCGAGAAGAAAGCAGTGAAGAAGCAGGTCATCTCCGTCTATGACGTCGAGGCGGATGCTTCTGCCGATATTGCGGCGGCGGTGGCTCGTGCCCATAAGAACAACAAGCGAGTGCTGGTCGTCTATGGCGGTAACTGGTGTGGATGGTGTGTCAAACTCGATGAGTTCTTCAAGAAGGATCGCAAGGTAGCCCGTACCGTTCGCTACGAGTACGAGGTGGTGAAGGTCGATATTGGTCGTTTCGACAAAAATATAGAGATCGTCAACAAATATGGTGCCCAGATGAAGAAGGAAGGCGTTCCTTACCTGACGGTGCTCGATGGTTCCGGCAAGGTTGTGGCCAACCAGAACACCGGAGATCTGGAAGAAGGAGATCACCACGATAGTGCCAAGGTCGAGACTTTCCTGCAGGCAAAGAAATCAACTCCTCAGGATGCCGAAAAGGTCCTTGCAGGAGCACTCGAGCAGGCGAAAAAGGATGGTCGCAAGGTGCTGGTGCATCTCGGTGCTCCCTGGTGAGGTTGGTGCGGAAGACTCGAGGAGTTCCTCGGGACCCCCAACGTTGCGCAGCTGCTGGCTCGCGATTTCATCGACGTGAAGATCGATACCGACCGGATGACCCATGGAAAAGAAGTGGCCAAGCGTTTACGTGGGACCGGCCAGGGTGGCATCCCGTGGATGGTCATCCTCGACGCCCAGGGCAAGGCTCTGATCAACGCAGATGGCCCCGAAGGCAACATCGGTTGTCCGGTTCAGCCGCAGGAGCGGGCCCATTTCATGGAGATGGTCAAAACCACGCGCACCAAGCTCACCGATGGCGACCTTTCGACCCTGTCCGAGGAACTCCAGAAGTTTGCCGACAAGATCATGACGGCCCGGAGACGCTAGTAGGGCTGTCCCTGCGGCGCTTTTGACCTTGAACCTGCCCCCAGGGGGGTAGTTGTGCTCACGCGCGGCTGGCCGCGCTCCTGATCGCTGCCCACTAATATCCAGGCCCGAATTTTATCGTCACTCCGAACTCAACTGACAATCCCAGAAGGCAACTCTTCTGCGTCCCACCTGCACGCCAACCCAGAAAAACATAGACGAAATAGGTGATGAGCCTACATATCGATAGATAGCGAGTTGTGAGTGAAAGACCTCTCTCACATTTCGGGGAAACGGGGAAAGTGGTAATAGAGGTCGGGTGATCAGGGTGGGGGAACGGAACGTTTCCGTAAAGCCTTGAAGAGTGCATTCCTTTTTCAAAAAACTGGGATGGTGTGAAAGCCTGTGAGGTACGGAATGAAAACATTCCTTTCATCCTCTGCAGTGGCTGCAGGCCGCTGCTACATCGTTATTTCCTTGATCACATCTCTTTGCCTGCTGTCAGCAGGTTGTGGGAGTGGTGGCGGCGGTTCAAGTGTGGCGATTGCTCCGGAGGCGAGTTTTACCGCAACACCGACCAGCGGAGATTTCGATCTGACGGTCGCCTTTACCGATACGTCGATCGGCGACATCGATACAAGGCTGTGGGATTTCGGCGATGGAAATACATCCACTGAACAGAATCCCAGTCATACGTATACGGCTGCCGGGGAATACACGGTAACCCTGACGGCAACTGGCTCGGCAGGTGAAGACACATTCGTCTGTGATTCCTGCATCGTGGTAACGGCGCCTGCTCCCGTGGCAGATTTTCTCGCCAATCCGACAAGCGGAACCTATGACCTCGTTGTCGATTTTACCGATTCCTCGACCGGTCCCATCGATAGCAGGCTCTGGGATTTCGGCGACGGCAGCACTTCAACAGAATCGAACCCTTCGCACACCTACACTATTGCTGGCACTTTTACCGTCAGTTTGACGGTTACTGGTCCCGGCGGGATCGACACGATGGTTTGTGCTTCCTGCATCGAGGTGGAAGATCCATCTCCGACAGCAGGCTTTGACATCGATCCAACGAGCGGAATCCATGACTTACTGGTTTCGTTCACCGATGCTTCGACCGGTGTCATCACGATGAGGCAATGGGACTTTGGTGACGGCGGTTCATCGCTGGAGCAGAATCCCACCCATCTATACACCGAAGCAGGTCTCTACACCGTAACACTGATTGTGACCGGCCCTGGCGGAACTGACACGATGGTATGCAGTTCCTGCATCACCGTTCTCGATCCTCCTCCGGTCGCTGACTTCGATGTGTCGCCCACGAGTGGTGGTGGTCCATTGACGGTGCAGTTTACCGATCAGTCGACCGAAGCCATCGATGCGAGGCAGTGGGATTTCGGTGATCCCGACAGTGGAGCAGAGAATACTTCCAGCATTGCAACACCGTCCCATATCTATGAACAGCTCGGAACCTACACGGTGACACTGACCGTCTCGGGTCCGGGTGGCGACGATACCGCCGTTTGTAGTGTTTGCATCATCGTGACCGATGAGGGTGCACCTGAGATCCTGGATATGCCCGGCGATATGACCCTCCCGAATGATGGGGGATCGTGTCAGGCCGAGGCGACCTGGAGCGAGCCGACGGCAACCGATGACTACGGTCTGGCCAGTTTGACCAGTGATTACAACCCGGGTGATAGTTTCCCGGTCGGTTCAACGACCGTGACCTACACCGCCATCGATCTGGCCGGTAACAGTTCTTCGAGTTCCTTCACCATCACCATAGAGGACACGGAGGCCCCTGCTCTGGCCGGGATGCCTTCCGATATGATTCTGGCCAACGATGCTGGATCTTGCAGCGCGGTCCATCTGTGGGATCTCCCGACCGCCAGCGACAACTGTGCCGGAGTCTCCCTCACCGGGGATCACGCCTCTGGTGAGAGTTTCGCGCTGGGTACGACGACCGTCACTTACACGGCAACAGATAGCAGCGGTAATGAAATTTCCGCTTCCTTCACGATTACGGTGGAGGATGCAGAGGCACCCCTGCTGACGGGGTTGCCGGAGGATATCACCCTCGAGAACGAAATCGGTTCCTGTAGCGCTGTTGCCAGTTGGACTGAACCAACTGCTTCCGATAACTGCCCGGCGATGACTCTCACGTCCGATCATTCTTCAGGTGATAGTTTCCTGGTAGGAATGACGATCGTGACCTACACGGCGACCGATAGCAGCGGGAATACCGCAGCGGGCCTTTTCACCGTGACGGTGAATGATACCGAGGCACCGTGGATCATGGGCTTGCCTCCGGAACTGAATCTCGACAACGATCCTGGATCGTGTAGTGCGATCGCTACCTGGGCGAGTCCGCTGACCACCGATAACTGTGGTGGCGCCACCATGAGTAGTGATTACAGTCCTGGAGATAGTTTTCCCGTCGGTACGACGACGGTGACCTACACCTCCCTTGATACCAATGGAAACACCACGACGGAGTCTTTCCTCTTGACCGTGAGTGACACCGAGGCACCGACCATCTCTGGAACGCCACTGGACATGATGCTCGATAACGAGAGTGGCCTGTGCAGTGCCATCGCCACCTTTGGTGAGCCGAGCGCGAGTGACAATTGCGCGATCTCTGACCTCAGTGGTGATCATGCCTCTGGCGACAGTTTCCCGGTAGGCACGAGTACTGTGACTTACATGGCAACTGATAGCAGCGGGAACACTTCGATGAGTTCCTTCACCGTAACGGTGAACGATATCGATGCGCCGATGATTTCACAGATGCCCGCAAGTGTCACTCTTGATAATGACACCGGTGCTTGTGGTGCTGTGCATGCCTGGGGAGAACCTCTTGCCAGTGATAACTGCGATGTGAATCTGCTCAGTAGCGATCATGATTCTGGAGATAGTTTTCCGGTCGGTACGACGGTTGTGACCTACACGGCTACCGATAGCAGCGGAAATAGTAGTTCCCTCGCCTTCGAGGTGACGGTGAACGATATCGATGCTCCTTCGATTTCCGGCATGCCAGCCGACATGACGCTCGATACGGACGCAGGAAGTTGCAGCGCCCTGGCGAGTTGGGTGGATCCACAAGGAAATGACAACTGTGGTGCAGTTGATCTGAGTAGTGACCACGCAAACGGAACCAGTTTCCCTCTGGGAACAACTACCGTTACCTACACCGCTCTCGATTCGAGTGGAAACAGCGCCATGTTGTCATTCAGCATCACGGTGGAGGACACCGAAGATCCCATGATTTCTGGATTGCCTGCAGATCTGATCCTGGAAAACGATTCGGGAATGTGCAGCGCGATCGCCAGTTGGAGTGAG
>JBBWWE010000047.1:0-2122 GCA_050256595.1 Planctomycetota bacterium | reverse complement strand
CGACTCCAGATAGAAAGGAACCAGGAGGCGCTGAGGATACACCGTGACCTGTGGAAGAATCCGATGAAGCGCCTTCCAGAATCGACGGAAGTCGGCGAGACGATGGAATCGACTTTGCCGGATCATCGAGAGAGACTTTTCGCCTCACTCCCCCGGGTGTCACCGTCTGGGATGGATCAGGAATGCGCTCCTGAGAAGATTCAACGGAACCATCGGATACAAACTCGTCACCACCACGATGATGTTCCTTGAGCATCTCGAACAGACTCAATTCGTCTCGACGTCTCCCCACGGCACTTCCCCCCATCGAACTGTTACGGCAACCTACCGCCAAGAATAGGTGAGCACCGTAGGGCGGTCAAGAAGCCCGCGTTGCGCTTCATGGCCGGACAGTTCATCATGTAGACGCAAACTGGAGCCGCACCCACTCACTGCAGGGAGGAAGGATCCTGATGACCCACCCGATTTCGAGTTGGATCTGCTCTCTATCGATGCTCTCACTGCTATTGGCTCAACTCCCGGCAACAGGCACCGTAATGCCGGACCAGGGGAGCGTCGAGATCGAGACCATCGATGGAATGATCCGCTCGGAGATTCCCGTGATCAGTGCGGAAACCACTGAGATCAGCATCCTGGACACGAAATTTCCGATCCGGGATATCCTTTCCATCCGCTTTAACGCCGATGAGAAGGAAGCCCAGCCGCGCGACCTGCTGGTTCTTGGCAATCACAGCCGCTGGAGCGGAAAAATACTACTGGAAGCTGAAAGAGCCCCGGACACGCTGCAGTGGATCACTCCATCGCTGGAAGCCCCGCTCACCATTTCCCTCGATGACGTGGTGCTATTTGCCACTTCCGGGGCACCTACGGTGCCGTTTCCCGAACCGAATCTCGATACCGATCAATTGTTGACCGGTGAAGGAGCCCTGCTCACCGGTATCCTGGAAGACCTGCTGCGGAAGGGAGTCAAGTTCGATGACCCTTCGCTAGGCTCATTGGTGATCCCCTGGAGCAAGATCGTCGCATTTCGTCTGGCAGAGGTTCCCGTCGAGAAACCTCACGCCATCCAGGCGACCATTCCTATTCAGATCCGTACCGTCGACAGAAGCCAGATCCACGCACAGATCGTCCAGATCGATTCGAAATCGGCCACATTTGTCCGCTCAACCGGGCAACAGTGCCAGATCTCGCTCGATCGAATCATCGACATTCACTTCACCTTGGGCCGCATTGTCAACCTGGACCAGCGAGAACCGATAGAAGTGGAAGAAGGGGCTCCGGCCACTGCCTGGTTCCCGTGGACATGGAAGAAGAACCGCAATGTACTTGGCAACCCCATCCAGATCGGTGGAGTCATTTACGAGCAAGGCCTGGGGGTTCATTCCAGATCCCGGTTGACCTATTCAGTAGAAGATGGAGATCAGTTCTTGACCGGCATCGCGGGCATGGATATCAGCAGTCGCCCCCCGGATGAACAGGATGGGATCGGCTGTGCCGAGTTTCATATCTTCGTCGATGGAAAAGAACTATGGGATTCCGGTGTTCTCTCGTGGAAGAGTCCAGGGTCTTCGTTCCGGATTCCCGTCGAAGGCGCCAAGAAGTTCACTCTGCTGGTCGATCTCGGACCCGGTCACCACATCCTCGATCGGGCAAACTGGGCCCAGATCCGCATCATCCGCAAGTAAGCAGCGGTTCACTGCCCCCTGAGAATGAGAACGCCCGTACCGGAGCAACCGGTACGGGCGTTCTGTCTCTGTCCAAACCTGTCGATCGAATCAGTCTCCCGGATTGTCAGGGGTCAATTTGTTATCGACCTTCATGTTCGTGTAGGTGCCGCCGGTAGATTCCGCCAGGCGCTTGAGCCAGGTATTTGCTGACGCCAGGCCGGGCATCTGCTGACCTCCCTGGGTGAACGGATGGAATCCGAAGCAGTGGATCTTGATCTTGCGGAACCGATTCATCTCGAACACCTTCTCGAGGATTGGCTCGGTCGGGTCATTGATCTTTCCATCAACGGAAGGCAGCCCATCGGAAAGAAAAAAGATGGTGTTGGTCCGGGCATCCTGGCCGAAGGCTTCCATCAGTGAATCCAGGGTATTGGTGTTGCCGTTGTGCTTGAGAC
>JBBWWE010000046.1:0-4198 GCA_050256595.1 Planctomycetota bacterium | reverse complement strand
TCTGGGGTATGAGCGACAAGATAGGGCCTGTCTCCTTCAAGCGAGGAGAGGAGCACGTGTTCCTCGGACGAGAACTCGGTGAATCGAACAGCTTCAGTGAGCATACCGCGATGCTCATCGATGAAGAAATCCGAGCGATGCTCGACGATGGTTATCAACGTGCCCTCAAGATTCTCGGGGAATCGCGTGACAAACTCGAGTTGCTGACCCGCGAACTGCTCGAAAAAGAAGTTCTCACCGACCGGGAGATCTACGAGGTGGTGGAGATCCCGATCCCGGATGCACTTCTCGATATTATCCAAAACTCCGATGGGAGTGATGATTCGAAGTCAGCGACCGACAGCGAGGAAAATCCGTCTGCTTCTCCCGATATCGATCCAGGATTGCTGGGGCTAGAAGGCGCCTAGCGTCCCGGGATTTCCCGATCTCACCATCTCCTCGACTCCCCTGTTTGTAACTGCAGTTGCTGGGTTGCAACCCAAACACGGTCCGTGCAGCATCGCGTTCGGGGGATGGCATCGTGATCAGTGGTCGTTTCGGAGATGAGTTAACACCGTCGGGTGATTTTCCGTGGGTCAGGGAAGATGTCCGCGACGAGGTCGAGTTTCGGCTCGAGCGTCTCCATCAACTCAGCATTCTGTTCGCCGGGGACTCCAGATTCCCCTCCACGACCTTGATCTCTCCCAAGACAGAAGGCAGCGAATTCTTCGAGCACGGAATGACCCTTGATCGTTGCATTGCTCGCACCTCTCCCGACCCTGAGCGGAACTGGGATGTGTTGTTACCAGGAGGATTGCGCACCCTGGTGGGACACTTCGCGGATCTGGCGCGATTGATGGCAGTGCTCAACGAAGAGGGGATCCCGATCCTGGCTCTCTCGCCACAGGCAGTGGTTCTGGGTCATGGTGGGGGGTTGTTGTTACACGTTGACCGGATCTCTCCCGATCTATCCGAAAACATCGATGAACTGGCGAGCAGGATTGCTCCGGAGATCCTGCTGTCGAACCGGACCCCTCCTGCAGATGAGTGTCAGATTGTCTATACGCTGGCAGCACTGATACACGAATGCGCTCTCGGTCGACCACCCTGGGCCGGTCGTGGGGCGACCGAGGTTGCGGACCGGATCCTGTCCGGGAGTTCCATCGTCGATCGGACCGATATTGTTCCTGATCCTCCCGGTCTGCTCGGATTGTTACGAGATGCTCTGTCGCTCGAGCCACAGGGAAGACCGGCCAGTTTGCGCGGGTTCGCAAGCATGCTGGAGGCGGTTCGAGATGGAGCTCGCCCACGTGCTCAGCGGCGCAGTTCGAAACACGAAGAGGGTAAGAAGCAGATGCGCTGGCAGCCGATCGGAGCGCTGGTTTCGTTGTTGTTGTTTGCCGGTTTCATCGGTCGATTTACCGCCAACGAACCGCTCCTCGAGGATCTGGTCGAGAACCTCTCTGCAGCGATGCTGGTGAGACCTCTGCCGGTTCATGCCGAGGATACCCCGGTCGATCCGCTCGGCAGGACATTGCTCGAGATGCACGGTGAATCGGCCAGTTCGCTGCATCGGGCTGCTGAAGTCCAGAGAGAACTGGCCTGGGTTGCTCTACGTGCGGGACAGTTGGATGACGCCCGTCGAGCGGCTCGTTTTGCAGCCCAGAGGGCTCCCGGTCGTCCTGGCCCCTGGGTGATCCTGGGAATTGTTGCCCTCGAGCAAGGTGATCGGGTCGGGCGGATGGAACTGGAGCGCGGACTGGCTCTCGTTCCACTCGATCTGTTTGACCTCTGGAGTGTTGCAGCAGGCCAGTTTTATCTGCTCCGATTCAAAGATGCAGCAGCGACTCTCGCGACCATCATCGAAAAGACTCCCGGGGATGCGGATGCCTGGTTCCACCATGCGCTCGCTCTGCTGCGCTGCGGCGATCATCTCGGTGCCTCGAGTTCGCTGGCTCGGTCACGGCAGATGCGCCCGCTCGATGGTTGGATCGACTGGTTGTCGGCAGAGATTGCCCTGAGCGAGGGTCGTGAAGTGGAAGTGCGACGGATCCTGGAAGAGGCGACGGCTCGGTTTTCAGCCTCCAAGGCGCTGGCGTTGCGCGCTGGAGCGCTGTGGGATCGTCTCGGAGATGCTCCCCGGTCGCGTGAGTGGATCCGCAGGGCCGATTCTGATCGGCTCGATTCTCCCCATCGCGAATGGCGACCAGGGGGCAGAATCGTCGAGCAAGGCCGCTCTCTGTTGCTGGTCGGTCCACCAGTTCCTCCCGAATAGCAGTGAATAAAGGTTGCTCAAGGCCGTCATCCCTCTCGACAGGGAGAAGGACGCATTCGGGTGTCCCCCTCGCTGTCGAGAAAGGGGTCGATCATGTCGACGCGTACCTTGTTGAGCCTGGTGTTTTTGATCTCCAGTTCGATGCTGGCCGCTCCTTCGGAGGCGCAGGCTGGGGTCTCGAAAAGAGCTGCCGCAGCCAAACGAACCGCTTTCGTCGGGAAGAGTGGTCAGCAACTGGCCCGTGGTTGTTCCTTGCATGGTCACGAGCACGTGATTTCTGCCGGGATCACCCACTTCACCAGCCGGGGTTCCTGCTTGCGGCGTCTGACGGGTGGA
Organism: Planctomycetota bacterium; assembly: GCA_050256595.1. Lineage (GTDB taxonomy): Bacteria > Planctomycetota > UBA8108 > UBA1146 > UBA1146 > UBA1146. Next base: position 1,608 of record JBBWWE010000046.1, on the reverse strand, counting down.
ACCGTCCAGGTCTGGAGACCGGCGACGACCCGCATCGAGTACCGCAAAGTGTGTGGAGCGCCGACTTTTCGCACCGTGACACGTTACCGGACCATTCGACGGTGTGGAATTCGCGTACGGGTGCCCTACTTCGAAACGATCAAGATTCCTGGAAGGACGCGTAAGGTTGCCCAGCGGGTTCATGTACCAGGAGCCTGGGTGCTTCGGAAACCGACTTGCCGTACTCGATACGGATCTCAGTTCAGTTTCTTGCAGTACCCACGGAACTAGTTTCCCACACCCCCTGTAGTTCCCGGGGCCGACGGCGCTGGTCGTCGACCCCGGGGCTTTCCTCGTTTCTAGCCTCTTGACCTGCCGACCACTGGTGCCCATCTTCCGGCGTGCCCGCGACCCGAGTTTTGCATCGGACTACGGGCCAACCAGTACCCGGTTTGTGAGGGAACGATCTGACCGAGTTACTGGAGTGTGCTCGCCACCTGCTTGGAGCCCCCGCCTGAGAGCGCCTCCGCATCGGCACCTCCCATACCGCAACTGGATGCTGAGAGAAGGCCGACTCCTTGTCGATCGGTCGCCGTGGGGGATGAGCTGGGAACTCCGCTGCTGCAGGCAGTACCTGGATGGGGGAATCTGTCGGGGTCCGGCTCCTGGGGGGAAAGTTCAACCGGATTATTGCATCGGAGATGTTGTCAAATCCGGTGGTCTGGCGCTCCGATCAGGGCACCTCGATCCTGACCCTACCCCGAGTTCCATCGTTGTCCTGCACACACTGGCCTGCTCGTCCCTACGCAATTCATGGGCAGGTTCCGCATCATCCTCGTTCATTCAGACCCAAGCTTCTCCTCGCCGAGTAGGGACGGCGAGGAGGTCCATTTGCAGCAATGAGCCAGAACAGGCCATCATCGACAATTCACCGTCACAAATCTTTACGGAGGGGTCTCCTGTCGCTAGCCTGTCCGTCAGAAATCAATACGGTCCTGTGGCAGCGGCCTACCTGACCGGGAGGAAGCATGATGGATGGCGAAACTCCGGTGCTGGACTCTGAGGGCACCGACTCCGACAGCCCAGAGTCTGACACCAGTGACAGCAGCCAGCAGTCTACCGAGGCTCCGCGACAGCAGGCTCTCATGCGCCTTCGCGGATGGATCCACGATCGGATCGATCCCGAGCCGGAGTCCTCCAGAAGATCCGGGACCCCCTGTTCGCTATTGCTGGTCTCCGGCGACAGCGGTGTCGGGAAGACGCGTCTCATCGAGGAAGCCCTGGTCAGCGAGGAAGCGCTGGCGTTCGAGCAAACAGTGCCGATCGATGAGGGTTCACAGCAGCAACCGAAGATCCTCTGTCGACGAGTTCACTGTCACGAACGCCAGGGGATTCCGTTCTTGCCAGTGCTGCGTCTGGTCAAGGATCTCATCTACGAACATGGTGAGAACAAAGGTCTGTGGCAGCGATATGCCCATGTACTGAGTCGGGTTTTCCCGGAACTGCAGGCGGAACTGGCGGGGTTGAAACCGCAGGTACCATTGCAGGGTAAGAGCGGGCGCATCCAGTTCCAGCAGGCATTGACGGGGATCCTCGGAGAACTGTCGCGGGATCGGACCCTGATTCTGG
>JBBWWE010000045.1:0-4484 GCA_050256595.1 Planctomycetota bacterium | reverse complement strand
AGTACGCACCGTTTTATCCCTGGCTAGCGCAACTTGCGGGTGGGTTTTCCTCGACACCATACGGCGGCGGTAGAGCGATTTCGCTCATATCGACGCTCGTTTCTGCGCTGATGCTCACGCTCATCGTGCGAAGAGTGTCGGGGTTGGCGGCTGGTTTGTTTTGCGGTGCAACGATGTTGACGATGCTCGAGTTCTTGCGCTTTGGCTTCTTGATGAGAGTTGATCCTCTCGCGCTGGCGCTGGCGATGGTCGGCGTATGGTGCACTCAGGACAAGAGCACCAGAATGCGAGTGCTGGGAGCTGCCGCTTTCTTCTTCGCGGTATACACGCGTCAGACAATGGTGGCATTATTACTGGCGAGTTATGCGCACCTATTTCTGCAGGAAGGACGTGCTGCTCTGAAGTGGCCGGTGGCACTGCTCGCTGTCGGTTTATTATTCCACGGGATTTTGTCTGCGGCCACAGGAGGGTCGTTTCATCATCACGCCGTGACATCGAATCTGTTTCGGTTCGAATGGTTCGAGGGGATGAAGAAAGCATTTGGGTATTTTATTCCCTGGAAACTCCCGCTCTTCTTCGCAACATTTCTTGCCCTGGTGCCGGTCGGTGGAGGCAAGAATGACCGCAAGATGATCTTTGGTTTCATGGCAGTGGCGTTATTGCTGATCGCTCCCTTGTTGCAGGAGTTTTTCAGCAAGGGGGCGGTCACTGTTGATTCGAATTACATGATTCTGTATGCCCATGTAGTGCTTCTAATCGCTGCACTGCTGGTGATTTTCAGGCCTGAGAGCACCAACAGAATCGATGGGGTTCGCATCCTGCTGGCGCTCGCCTCCATGGTCCTCATCGGCAGGATCGGTTCCGATCTCAACTACCTGTTCGAAGCCGGGGTGTTGTTTCTGGTGGTTTGTGGCTGTTCCATCGGCAAGGCCCCGCCATGGCGAGCGACGACGATTTCCACCTTGTTGGCAATACAGGTGGTATCCGGTTTCTATCTGAGCCGAGGGCTTCCCGAGTTCCAGCCCGAAAGGTTGGATGAAATTCGATACCGGCAGCAGGTCATCGACCAGTTGGGCCGCTTCGAGGACCCTGTTCTCAGCGAAGAACCGTGGGCTCTGGCGGAGGCGGGTAGGCCATTGGTGATCGAACCCTTTACCGCTCGTCAGATGTATGAGAGCAAGTTCTGGGATGCAAAAGATTTGATCGCTGCGCTCGATGACCAGCGTTATCGAGCCATCGTCAGGGCCCAGCAGAGAGTTGCTGCTGGTTATGAAAGAGATGAGTCCGGCAATATCATCATCGGACCGGATGGAACTCCCAGGTATTATTTTGCCAACTGGACCTTCAACGGAGTGCGATCGCTTCCGCTGGAGGTGCAGGAAGCCATCGAGAGGAACTATCAGAAGGTTCCAGGTACCACGATGAAGGAACGTGTCACCAGCGGGTTTCTTGAAGGGCGTGAGATCTGGGAGCCGATTCCTCGGTGATCAAAATTCCTGCCAGCGCAGAAAGCAGGAAAATTGGCGGGGGTGCATCGGAATCGAACCGACCTACGACGTTGTTCGCGCCGCACCATGGGTTTGAAGCCCAGGAGGCCCACCAGGTGCCCATTCACCCCCCGACCGAGCAGGGAGTGTCTCCATTCCTGTGCCAGGGATCAAGTTCAAGATGGTCTTATGGGACCTTCAGGGGGTGATTCGAACGCTCACATCTCCCTGAAGTGGTTTTACCTCACCGATCACCGCCTGAATCGATACTCCCTCTGATTGCAGGGATCTGGTCAATTCGTCAAGTTCGTCGGGCCCGACAGCTAGCAGCAGGCCGCCGGATGTCTCTGAATCGAGTGCCAGGGCGAGTCGGTCAGCAGCGACATCTGCACCCACGTCCAGACGGGTTCCCAGGTGTTCCTGGTTCCTCTTCGAGCCTCCCGAGACAATCCCCCCGGCTGCCAGTTGCTCGACTCCGGCGAGGATGGGAAGGGAGCTGGAACAAATCTCCAGCAGGACTCCGCTGGCAGCGGCCATCTCCGCACCGTGGCCGCAGAGGCCAAACCCTGTTACATCGGTGGCGGAGTGAACTCCACAGTTGATGGCGGCTCTGGCGGCTCCCGCGTTGAGAGTGGTCATCGAATCGGTGGCAGATTGCAGCACCTCTGCTGTGACTTCGTTTCGATTCAGTGCAGTACTTACCGATCCAGTCCCGAGAGCTTTGGTCAGTACGAGGATATCTCCAGCGCGCGCACCTCCATTGGTAAGCATCCTGGATTCATCGATGGTGCCGGTCACTGCGAGACCATACTTCACTTCTGAATCCCGGACACTGTGGCCGCCTAGCAGTGCGCAGTTTGCCTCTTCCAATTTTTCTGCTCCACCGGCGAGTATTTCTCCCAGTAACGAAACAGGAAGTTCTTGCGGGAAGCCGACGATGTTCAACGCGCTCAGGGGGATTCCGCCCATCGCGTAAATATCGGAGAGGCTGTTGGCAGCCGCGATGCGGCCGAAATCCCGCGGGTCGTCGACGATGGGTGGAAAGAAGTCGACCGTCTGCACGATGGCCGCATCGGTTCCCGGAACGCGGATCACTCCGGCATCATCGAGGGTGCCCGGGCCGTGAACAACTTCCTCACGGGTAGGTAGTTTCAAATGGGAGAGGACCTCGACCAGATCCCCTGGAGCTAGTTTTGACGCTCAGCCGGCACAGGATGCGTAATCGGTGAGACGGATGGGACCATCGGCCACGTGTACTCTTCCTTCCCGCGGTCGCGAGGATCACCTCGATCAGGCTATCGGTCAAGTCACGTACGGTTGGTGATCTCTGCGATCCGTGCAGCGATAAGTTCTATCTCGTCATCGGAGATGGTTCGAACATCGAGGTAGACACACTCATCATGGATTGTCGGGAGTACCGCTGGATCTCCTGTACGAAGCAGTCGAGCCAGCTCTTCTGCGGAGCAGCCGGAGACCTCGATTCGCGCAGCCCGGGATTCGATCGGTCGAGCTGGAAGTGATCCACTCCCGGCATATCCCTCGTGGTTGATCGGTTCCGCAGAGACCCCCCCGATGGCAACCAGGCTGTCGATCAGTTGTGACAGTCTTTTTTCGAGTTCTTCTGTGGTTGCCAGAACCCTCTGCAATGCCGGGATTCGCGCTATCGCCTCATCTTCGCCGCGCAGATAGATCTGAAGAGTTTGTTCCAGCGCGATGTAGGTCATCCTGCCCGGGCGCATGGCGCGGTAGAGCGGGTGTTTGCGACAAACTTCGACCAGATCAGCGGATCCGACGATGATCCCCGCCTGGGGACCACCGAGTAACTTGTCACCACTGAAACACACCAGGCCGCAGCCGGCCTCGATGCTCTCGCGGACCCAGGATTCACCTTTTTTGCCGCGAGCCGCGAGATCGACCATGCAGCCCGAGCCGATGTCATGGACCACCGGCACCTTATGTTTCTTGCCGACCTCGCACAACTCGCCGATGTCGGTCTCCTCTGTGAATCCGACGACCCTGTAATTAGAGGTATGGACTTTGAGGATCATCGCTGAATCGGGGCCACAGGCGGCATCGTAGTCAGAGGTGCGTGTTCTGTTGGTGGTCCCGACGGCACATAGTTTTGCGCCTCCTTGTTCCATGATGTCTGGTATCCGGAAGGAGCCGCCGATTTCTACAAGTTCTCCATGTGAAACGAGAACTTCCTTGTCCTTTGCAAGAGCAGAAAGAAGCAGCAAGGTGGCACCGGCGTTGTTATTCACAATCATTGCGTCTTCGGCTCCGGTGAGTTCCCGCAGTAGCCGAGCACACCCTTCGTCTCGACCACCCCGTTCACCGCTTTCGAGGTCGATCTCGACCCGCACGGGATGCCGAAGTGTTTCGACAAGCGAGTCGGCTACTTCAGGAGGAATCGGTGCGCGACCCAGGCCAGTGTGGAGGACGATACCGGTCGCGTTCACCACTCTCCTGTAGAAAGGCTGTTCTCTTTTCTTGAGACGGTCAGCCAGTGCCGCGACGATGTTGTCTTCTTCCAGTTCAGTAGCTGCCAGTTCGCCACCGAGAGCTCGAGCGCGCAAGGAATCGAACAGAGACCGGCACTCGGCCAACACCAGGGATCTGGAGTGGGAGGCAGCCAGTTCCAGGACATCTTCTCGCTGAAGAAGTCGATCCACTTGCGGGAGTCGTCGTAGGAGTTCTCCCGTGTCCGATTGACTCATAGAGAGCCTTCCCTGGAAAAGTCGGTAGAACGTTTGACTCTCGCTGCATGGCGTATCTCGACCACTCCCGCGTCTCCGGAGGAAATCAGTTCGATACGAGCTTCCAGGTTCAGGATCGAGATCGGCAGCGTTCCTTTGATGAGAAGTGGCTTGCCGGTGAGGGGGTCGATCCACACTCTCGTAAACAATAAAGATAACGATCTGGTGGTCAATATCTGCAAGGAAAAAAAGTTGAGCAATATGCGCGCCTCCGGCTCTGACGTGAATATCATTCTCACTC
>JBBWWE010000044.1:0-3354 GCA_050256595.1 Planctomycetota bacterium | reverse complement strand
CTCATCCTCGATTTGCGCGGCAACCCCGGAGGGTTGGGTCTGATGGCGTGCGGAATCGCCGGCTGGTTGATCGATGAGGCTGGTCTCGAACTGGGCGTGATGCAGTTTCGAGACACGGAGATGAAATTCGTGGTCAATCCGAGACTCGATCCGTGGAAGAAGCCGGTGGCAGTTCTGGTCGATGAGGGCAGCGCCTCGACCACTGAGATCCTGGCCCAGGGACTTCGAGATCTGGGTGTGGCACGGATTTTCGGACGTACCACGGCGGGAGCCGCGTTGCCGTCGATGATCGTCAGCCTACCCTGTGGCGATCTGATGCAGTACGCCATCGCCGGATACCATTCCCGGTCAGGAAAACGACTCGAAGGCGTCGGTGTGGTACCGGATGAGGTGATCCCGGTCGATATTCAGAAAATACGTGTTGAGGGAGATCCGACCCTGAAGGCCGCCTTGCGCTGGTTCGACGGAAGTACTGGTGCCAGAGAGGAATCGAGCCGATGATTGCCCGGAGATGGCACTTGGGATCCCGGAGCGAACGGGAGTCGATTTCTTTAAAGAGGAGACACGCGATGGCAAATGATGCAGCAATGATTCCAGGCAAGTTCTGGGCACTCCTGATGGGATTGCTGATACTTCCCTGTTCACTTGTGATCCTGGCTCAGGATCCTCCTGCCAAGCCGGAGACTCCTGGAGAAGTTGAACAAGAAAACGTGCTCGGTGAATTGCAGAAGACCCTGATCGAGGCAGCCGGTGGTAAAGAGGTGCTAGAGAAGCATTCAAACCGTCGAGTGATTGCCAAGATTTTGATTCCAGATGCAGCTATCGAGGCGACTCACACCGGATACATGTCACGTGAGGGCATGATGTGGGAGTCGATGACCATCGAGGGTTATGGAGATTTCCAGCAAGGGTTCCATGGAGATGTCGCCTGGACACTGGACCCCATCAACGGAGCGCGAGTTCTATCCGGTGCGGAAAAGGTACAACTGCGCAAGGCTTCCCACCTGCAGCCATTTCTCTGGATCGACAAGGATTATATTTCTGCCGCAAAGGTTGGAACCGAGAAGGTCGGGGACGCTGATTGCACCGTCTACAGTCTGAAGACCACCATGGGTGGCGACGAGAAATTCTGGGTTTCCGATGAAACGAAGTTCCTCGTCAAGATGGCGCTCACACTTGAATCAATCATGGGCAAGATCCCGATGACGGTCCAGATGAGTGATTTCAGGAAGGTGGAGGAACTCTGGCATCCGTATGAAATGCAAATTCAGCAGGGAATCCAGAAGATGCAGATGACTCTCGAGCAAGTGAACTATGACGTTGAGCCCGAGGTGGTCGAGAAGACAATCCCTGCCCCGGTTCAAGCGCTACTCGATCGTAAAAAGGCCAAGGAAGCAGAAGAGGCAGGCGAGAAGAAAGAGGCTCAAGAAGAAGGAACCTCGGGCGGCTAACGCGTGTGCACTTCTCTGCAACGGCCATGTGGGGGTCAAGGTGTGGGGGTCAAGGTACGGATGTGACTGTGTCACTGGATGGGTAGCACCACTCCCGGGATGAAGATTTCGATGGTGGTATTTCTCCACAGGCTCTTCTGAAATTCGACCCGTTTATCATCTTCCAGTTTCTTGGTGATGGTCTTGCGGATTTGATTCTGCGCTTTTGTGAAATCAAGAGCTTTGCCAGCCTCTCGTTTCACCAGATAAATCTTGTGACTGTATCCGCGACACAGGAACCATCGGGATACTTCCCCCTCTTTCAAGGAGCGAACCACCTCGGGGACCGGAGGGAATCGCGCATCGAGATCACTCTCGGTCATGTTGTAAAGCCCACCGCTTTCCTGGCGAGGGCCCATCGACCACTTCTTCACCACGTTTTCGAATTGTACGGCAGTTGTGAAGTCTGCCAGTTCTGCATCGATCTCGGTCAGCATTTTTCCGTGATCAGGGTCATTGGCTACGATGAGTAACTGACAAAAGGAGATTTGCCCATCTTCGGCAAATTCATCGGGATGATCACGGTAGTACTCACGGAGTTTCTTCGGAGAAATGCTGCGGGAACTACGAATGTTTCTTCGCCTCAGTTCATCGATACGCATTTCGTCTTGCAGGCGCTTTCGAAGTTCGTTCTCTGGTTCTCCGAACTGCTGTTCCCAGATTACCAGGTAGTCATCGACAGAATATTTTGTGCCCTCGACACGACTGAGTTGATCAACTGTCCGTTGAAGGTATTTTTCGACCGCTCCGGGAAGAAGGATGATTTCATCGCGGGTTGCTCTCTGTAGAAGAAGTTGTTTTTCGATCAGTTCTCTGAGAACTACGGGCCGCAGCAAGCCTTTTTCTCTTTCGATGACTTCGTCTGGAACCCGTCCTCTGGCGGATGCGATTCTCCGGTCGATGGCGCGATTCAGTTCCGCCAGGGTGATGACTTTCCCATCGACTTTTGCGGCAAATCCATGCTCGACGGGAAGTTCCTGGGCTCGTAGAGAGGTCGGGGCAATTACACCGATCAGCGCCAGCGAGACGAGGGCAACGAGAAAAACTGCCAAAGAGAACCCCCTGTAGAGGAGCGGCTCTGGTCCGGATGGGGTCGCTGAAATCATGTTCTTGCTGAATCTCCTGCTGCGCGAATTAACGGTCCATTTCCTCCACTGGAAGGATATCCGCCTCTGGACGTTCATCCAGTTCTGGTGGCAGTGTTGGCGAATTCTGCCCATACCACTATCATCCGGTCTCTGTACGGGAACAGGACGCTCCTGCCGATGATCGGCAAGAACAGGGGGTCTGGAGATCTTATGCGCATCATCATAGCCGGTGCAGGCGTGGTGGGCTTTCACCTGGCCCAGCGACTCTCCACCGAGGGCCATCAGATTACCATCATCGATGCAGATCCAGATCTGGTGCACAGGATCGATGAGAGACTCAATGTTCAGGCGATCCTCGGAAATGCAGCAAGTCCTCGGATTCTTAGAAAAGCCCAGGCCGAAAACGCCGACCTGGTGATCGCAGTCACTGATCGCGATGAGACCAATATCGTTGTCAGTCTTCTGGCCAAGAGTCTTGGCGCTAAAAAGGTGGTCGTTCGTCTCCGGAATGCAGAATTGTCTTCCGATGCCTCTCCCTTGTTACCGGAGACATACGGTGCCGACCTGGTCGTGAATCCGGTCGATGCTACAGCTGAAAAACTTCGTCGATTGGTCCGCAACCCGGGCGCTTTCGATGTCTCGGACTTCGCAGATGGAGAGATGCTACTGTGGGGATATCAGGTTGAAGAAGGTGCGCCTCTCGATGGCCTTGTCCTCAAAGAACTGAGGCAACGCTACGACCGAATCCCTGGTTTGATCGTGGCCATTTCACGCGA
>JBBWWE010000043.1:0-2640 GCA_050256595.1 Planctomycetota bacterium | reverse complement strand
ACTGCATCAGCCTGATGCTCGGCGGAGCACTACTGAGCGGCCTTTATCAGCGATTCAGGGTACGCGCCCTGTGGCCACGAATCTGGGACGCGACGCTGGAGAGTGCGGCGCTGGTCGAGACGGTTCTTCACTGCCGTCGCGACCCCAACGCTGATTCCTGGGGCGAATCACTGCAAGCGCGCAGTGCCCAGTTGCCTCTACTTTCACGCGCAGCCTTGCATCGGCTCGCTCCGTTGCCGTCACCCCTGGTTTCACTGTCATTGACGCTGGTCGCCATTTTGCTCGGCACCTTGCAGGGCCCCCTGCCCGAGCCGGCTGCAGATCGGAGTGACCGGATCATGACCGATTCCGGTTCCCCATCCGAGCAGGTCGAGGTGAGCCCGGTCGCGCTGAATACGGAGAACACAACCCAGTGGCTTCGAGGCAGAGAAGACGCAGCGCTGGCACTGGCCGGTCGTCGTCAACTTGCCGGCTTGAGCGATCATCTACGGCTCGGATCTGCCCCGCCGAAACCGTCTGTACCACTGAGTGAGCGTGATCGCGAAGCGCTCGAGATCGCACTGAGTCGACTCCAGCAGCAGGATCCTCGTCGTCAACTGCTCCAGAACTGGATCGAAACGGATCCATCCTCGGAAGCGACCAGGTCGATTCCGGTCGACGGCGTCCAAGCCACCGGCACACCGATCGCGCGTGGCGCGACACCCGGTACCCGCTCGGGCTCGCTATCGGGTGAACTGGCCAGCGGGGGTAGCGACACCCCGGATCTGCTGGAACCGGTTTCTGCCGCCGGTGCGGGAGTGGAGCAGATCGAGAATCCGATCCGCATCGAGCCAGGAAGCAGCGGTGAAAACGAGATCACGGCGAATGGAAGATCACCTTCTCGCCGTGAAACCTCTTCCTCCTGGGACCGAGTCCGGGATGATCCCCGTCTGGAAGCACGCTGGATCGAGGTGATCGATCTTTACCTGAACCTACTGCGCGGGAGGGAGCAAAACGGTGGTCGATGACGCTGCACGGAGATTCCGCGAACAGGATCTCAAACTTCGATCCTCCATCGAAGAGGTGATCCTCGGACAGTCCAATGCGGTCGCCGCAGCCAGTGCAGCCTTGCTGGCCGGAGGACATCTGTTGCTGGTCGGCGTTCCGGGAACCGGAAAGACCAAACTGGCGGAAGGACTGGCCCGGGTTACGGGGCTGTCACGGGGTCGAGTTCAATTCACCCCGGATCTGTTACCAGCGGACATCCTCGGCGGAGAGACGCTGCTACCTGGAGCCGATGGCGATCGGATCGAGTTTCGCCCGGGTCCTGTCTTCACCCAGTTGCTCATAGCAGACGAGATCAATCGTGGCACCCCACGAACTCAATCGGCGCTGCTCGAGGCGATGCAGGAGCGGGCCGTCACCATCTCCGGAACCCGGCATCCTCTCGATCCTCTTTTCAGCGTCGTCGCCACTCGAAATCCCATCGAGATGGAGGGCACTTATCCGCTTCCCGAAGCGCAGCGCGATCGCTTCTTGCTCGAGGTTTCTCTGCCCGATCCGGATTCGGAAGTTCTGGCGCAGATTGCCGCTGCCACCACCCAGGAACAGGATCCAGAGGTGTCTCCACTGCTTGATCCTGAACATTTTGCACAGATGCAGCGCACCGTACGAAGGGTGATCGTCGCCGATTCCGTCATCGACCGCGCCGCACGCTGGGTCGGTGCCTCTCGACCCGGGGACTCTGCCGCTCCCGATGAGGTGAAGGAGGGAGTACGGCTGGGTGCCGGGGCACGGGCTCTGCAAGCACTGATCCTGTGTGGCAAGGTCGAGGCTCTGAGAGCAGGGCGCACCCACATGGCGGACGAAGACTGGCGTCGCTGGCGTCACGAGGCGATTCGTCATCGGCTGGTCATCTCCCTCGAAGGTGAACTCAATGGCCTCGGACCCACCGAAATCGTCTCGGCAGTGGACCGGGCGGTGGCTCATCTCGGATGAGGATGATCACCTTGCTGGCTCCGGGTTCCCTGAAACTCCACTGCTTGTGGCTGTTGCTGATCACTCTGGGAGCAGCCCCCTCCGCTGCGCTGATCGCCTCCGATGACGGTGCACTGGATGCGATCGTCTCACTGGTCGCCTCGGCGCCGGCGGATGAGGCGATCGTTGAACGAGCAACTCTGTGGGCCCACGATCAGGGACGCCTGCTCGAACTGATCGATGGCATCGCCGCACACGGCCTATCCCGACGCTCGCAACCGACCCTCTCGGCGGCAGTTGCCATCGCCACCGAGGAGGGCTGGGTGAAACGAGCCGTCGAGATCCTCGAGGCCTCTCTCTCAATTGATGACCAGATCGCCACCCGCCATCAACTGGCACATCTGTGGTTGGCCGGAGGCTGGCCGGAGCAGTCACGAATCGTTTCTGGCCAGCATCTCGAATCCGATTCTTTTTCGGACATTCATCTCGGGCTGAAACTGCTCGAAGGAGCAGCAGCACCTACCATTACCGATGGAATCTCGACGGATACCATCAAACTTCTGGCCGAGAGATCCGGGCACTGGAAGTGGGCCAGTACCGCGCTCGAACAGCGCGGAGAAATCGATGCAGCACTCGAGATGACGATCTCCGGTGGTCTCGACAACCTAGATCGGAAGAGCGTCG
>JBBWWE010000042.1:0-4557 GCA_050256595.1 Planctomycetota bacterium | reverse complement strand
ACACTCTCCTTCATGCGCAGAGGATTTAGAAACGCTCCACCCTCCTGAGATATCCACGCCGATCTTTCGATGCTTTTCTCGATGCTGCGTAGCAATCTCTCGGGATGGCCGTCGGCTCCTTCAGTCGGATCCAGCCGCGAGAGAAAGAGCGAACCTTCACCGCTTCGTGCCTCCAGCAGACGTTCCACCAGTCTTCCGGCAGGACCGGGAAGCAGCGCAGCGAGATGAATCTCTCTGAGCATTCCTGAATCTGTGGCATCCTTTCGCGCCTCGACCCAGTCGTCCTCTTCGGGCCACTCCCGTGGCATCGGAGTCAACCACACACCATCGAAGCCAGCGGGAGGGATTTCGAACTCCTTCCCCTCGTGGACCCTTTCTCCCAGCAATCGCCGCGCCTCCTGCGCAAGGCGATGACGGCCCACCCCCCTCTCTCCGAAGATCGGGATCCAGCACCGTTCCAGCCCTTCGAGAGCATCCTCGATCAGGGCCAGTTCTCCGCTTCGCGCGATGAATGGAGGATTCTTCAGTGCATCCGTGGCACGTTTCATGAGCGCGGACAGATCTTCACGTTCAGCCGCAGGATCGCTGGCGATATCGTCTTCTTCGCGCAACAGGATCTGTTGGGCGTCGGACTGCTGTTTTTTGGCCACCTGAAGAATATTTCCTGGCTTCAGGTCAGCATGGACAACTCCACTGGCATGGGCAGCGGCAAGCCCGAGTGCCACTTGCCTCACCACTTCGAAGCAACTGTTTCGATCATCCGCCAGGGTACGCATCGATCGAGCCAGGTCTCCCCCGTCAATCCACTCCAACACCTGCACAGGAGCACCATCGACCATCGCGTCATCGAGTACACGCACAACATTCGGGTGATCGATGCCCCTCCCGATGGCTGCTTCGCGTAGGTGTAGTCTCTGAAGTAGTTCGGCTCGATCCTCGTCGCTGGATCTGATCTTCTTGACCGCAACGAGACAACCGAGATCTGCATCATAGGCTCTCAGGATCTCGCCCATGCCTCCAGAGCCGATGATCCTGGCATCCTTCCAGCGACCTGCGCCAATGACATCGGTGTCAGAATCGTTGTGATAGATCAGTTCGCGTGATCCGATACGGATGCAGTCGCCGTTTTTTAGGGATGTCTCATCGACAATTCTTCTCGGTGAAGCTCCACCCACGAGCAACCAGGTTCCGTTGCTTGAAGAGAGGTCCTCGATCCAGTCCGATCCTGCGCGTTCCCATACGCAGGCGTGCCTCCTCGACACACCGGGTTGCTCGATCCGGAGCGAACAGTCATTAGCCCTACCGATCAGGAACTTGCCCTGTTCGGGAATCTCGTGGCGAGATCCTTGTTCATCGGTGAATTCGAACCATCTCATACACAGATGGTGCCCGGGAATCTGCTGACGGCAATACCTAGTCTGGCACAGTTGAAAGGCGCTGCCCGTGCCCACGGAAGGCACACATGTTAAGATCTCACGAGTTCCGTACACCCCTGTTCGAGTGAGGAAACCCTTGGTCCAGTTGTTACTGGTGACCCACCCGGTCGAATCGGCTCCTGAGTTTGCCAGAAATCTGGTCGAGGAGGGCCTGTGTGCGTGCGTGAATATCCTGCCCGCCTGCCGCTCCATCTACCGCTGGGAAGGGAAAACCTGCGATGAAACGGAATCGATGCTGATCATCAAAACGGCCATGCAACCGATCGAGCAACTGATCTCGGAGATCACCCAGCGCCATCCCCATGACTGTCCTGAGGTGATCGTACTGGCACTGGAAGGAGGCCATGCTCCCTTCCTCCGCTGGGTCGAGGAGAACAGCCTCGGGAAGGGTGAAGCGTGATCCAGCCCGAAGATGTACGCCAGCAGATCCTCGACAGGATCCGACCCATAGGAATCGAAACGGTTGCACTGGAAGAGGCCATCGGTCGGTTCCTCGCCAGTTCGATAGCCACGCGTGATCCGATTCCCCCCTTCGACAACACTGCCATGGATGGGTTCGTTGTCAGAGCCGCCGACACCAGTGCTGCCTCCGAATCGGTGCCCGTCACGCTGCCTGTCGTTGCAACTGTAGAGGCAGGAATGTCGGGAGAGATCCCCCTCGAACCCGGACAGGCGATGCGGATCTATACCGGAGCGGTGATCCCACCCGGTGGCGACTCCATCATCCCGTTCGAGAAGTGTCTCGAGCACAACTCCGAGCAGGTGACCTTCGATCATCCCATCGATGAGGGAAGTCACATTCGAAAAAAGGGAGAAGATGTAGCCGGCGGAGATTCGGTGCTGGAGCCAGGAACTCGTATCAGCCCTGCAGCCATCGGATTGCTGGCGAGTATCGGGGCTACAGAGATCCCCGTTCATCGAAGGCCACGGGTCGCTGTTCATTCCAGCGGAAATGAACTGGTCGAGATCGACTCCGATCTCCAACCGGGTCAAATCCGCAACTCGAATCTGTATTCGTTGTGTGCTCGCCTCCAGAGGTGGGGAGCAGAACCTCTCCCGAGACCGGTACTGCTCGACGATATCGAAGCGATTCGCACAGGATTGCAAGAAACCCTCGCCCTGAAGCCCGATGCCATCATCACTACTGGCGGCATCAGCGCTGGTGATCTCGACTATATCCGCGAAGTCGCTCGCGAGATGGGTAACGACGTACAGGTGCGCAAGGTCGCCATGAAACCAGGCAAACCGCTGGTGGATGGTCTGATCGGCGATGTACCCTTCTTCGGACTTCCAGGGAATCCCGCTGCATGCCTGGTCTCCTTCGAGATGTTCGTGCGCCCGGCTCTTGCCCGGATGGAACAGAGATCTGATGGGATCCACCCGATACGACACGGGGTTCTCCATGCTAAAGACCCGGTGCCGCCGGCAGATCGGATGCGGTTACTGAGGGGCCGCTTCAGCCCCGATCCACAAGGCGGGCCCGATCGAATCGAGATCCCCTCGGGACAGGGATCTCACCTGCTCAGCGGATTCGCGCAATCGAACTGCCTGGTCAAGATCCCGGCCGGAGAGCAGGTGGTAAGACCTGGAGATCTGGTCGAGGTCTGGTCTCTGGCGGATGAAGAGGCATGAGACGATGAAGAACAAAAAATCTCTCTCTCTGGTCATCCAGGATTCCTCTGGCAAGAGAACGATGCCGTTGAGTGGTTCAGGACCCTGGGTCATCGGAAGAGACCCGGATTGCGAGATCCCCCTTTCAGACGACCGAGCGTCTCGCCACCACGCCAGACTTGACGCCGATGCTCGAGGTCTGGTGGTGAAAGATCTTGGCAGTTCCAACGGCACGCGACTCGATGGAAAAAAGATACAGGGATCAGCTCCCTTCCCGATCGGATCAAGATTGCTGATCGGTGGTTCCAGCATCTACTTGCAGAAATCAGCCACCAAAGCCACGGCGGTCGTGAAGCCCGTCTCCTCGAGCAAGATTAGCGAGCCAAGAAAGACCGTCGTAGCTCCAGTCGGGGATAGAACCGCTCCTCGTTCTCGGCGAATACAGAAACAACCCACATTCAACGCAGGCTCCTTGATACTGTTGCTAGGAGCCGTGCTGGGAATCGGCCTGGCGGTGCAAAACCTGCTGGACCCCAAGCCACCCGCACTGGAAGACCCCACCACAGTAGCCACGGGTTCTATCTCCCCGGGCGACAACTCAGGTGACCATGACAGCGGTTCTCCGATCCCCCGTCCTCTGGCCATCGAAAATACCACCGCGCCTGTAGAGACCATTGAGGTGGCCAAACCTGATAAACCGGTGACTCGTCCACGAATCGGATTCGATCCCGATGCGAATTTTGACATTCCTTTCGATGCGGCCGACCAGGATCCGATCGTCCCGCCCATCGATGAAACGAAGCCAGAAGTCGACCGCCTGGACCCTCCCGAAACAGGCCGAGTTAGCCTCAAGATCCTCGATGATGCGTGGCCTCCCTCGGACCGGATCATCGCATACGAATATCATCAGAAGGATCACCATGGTGGACCCGCATTCATCGATCGTCGAGGTAAGGAGCTGGTCCGAAGAGGCGCTGGAAACCGCAAGTCATACCGTGTGATCGCGCTGCAGATCGAGAACTCGACAGTCGAGGAACAACTCGTCCAGATCAAGACTCCCGTGCGTAAGGATCTTGAGATGAGATTCCGGGTTCTGCCGGGTCGCAGCCTGAGAAGGTATCTCGCCATCGAGGACCCAGGGCAAACCCCCATACTGGTCGAGATGCTCGATGCAGACGATGAACTGCTCGATTCTCAGGAGCGAGTGCTGCTGCCAGGTCACCGCTCGGAGAGCCCCCAGCAAGCCATCGCCATCGCAAGAGAACGAGAACGTGAAGAATGGGTTCGGGAGCAGTTCCAGCTTCGCCCCATCGAGGTGAAGGTGATCGACGACGATGGAAAACCGATCGCCGGGGCACGTGTGATGCTGCTGTCCAACGAGAGCCTGGGAGTGATGGAAGGAAGAACCGATGAAGATGGATCATGGAAGGGAATGGCAATACCCGGTTCCTGGACGGTGATCGCTCAAGGAGAGATCGAGGACGAGATCGATCCGGATACCTTGACTGCA
>JBBWWE010000041.1:0-19663 GCA_050256595.1 Planctomycetota bacterium | reverse complement strand
AGACGCGAGGCCTTGAACAGAATCCGATCCCCGGATCGCAGTTCTTCCTTAACAACTCGTGCCCCCGCTTCTCCATCCTCGATGAAAATCGACTCGCCACCGCCAGACCTCACTCCCTGGTCGACCCAGTCAGCAGCTCTGCCACAAACGAAGACGACATCGACTCCCGCCTCGATGCAGTGACGACCAGCCTCGACATGGTATCGCTGCTCGTCTTCTCCCAGTTCTTCCATCGTTCCGATGACGACCAGTTTTCGACACCCCTGGGACTGACCCAGATCATCGATGGCCGCCGCGAGTGCACACGGACTCGAGTTGTAACAATCGAGGATCATCTCGATTCCGTTGACGGTTCGCACTTCATGTCGCCACCGGGGCAACTGAATCCGAGTCGCTCCCTCGATCAACTGTTCGGGGTCATCGACGATCTCGAGTGCCATCGCCACCGCGGACTCAAGACAACGAAGCACCCAGTCGGAGGGATGAGACCAGGGCAAGAAGAACTCTCTACTGCGACACCGATCCAGCACCTCAACACTTTGCGATCCACGCCGGCGGATTTCGAGATCACCATCGGGACCGGTCCACCGGTAGTTATCGAGTGACTGCGAGGTTCCCTCACGGCACTCCACCGGAGCCCACATTCCATCACCGTCGATATGATCAAACAGCGAGAATTTCTCGCGATGAACTCCTTCGATCGATCCCAACCCCTGCAAGTGAGTCGGAGCAACGGAAGTGATCACCCCGTAACTGGCTCTGGCAATCTGAGCCAGAGCGGCGATTTCTCCGGGAGCATTGGTTCCCAGTTCGAGGATCAAGATCTCGGTCTCCGGCGGTGCATCGAGAATTGTGATCGGTACCCCGAGATGGTTGTTGTAGGAGTCCTGCGGCGATTGCACCTGTAGAGTCGCCCCCAGCAAGGAACGCAGAATCGCACAGGTAGTGGTCTTTCCGACACTCCCCGTGATCGCGATCGCTGGCAAGACCGGTTCTTCCTCACGACGGATCTCACTGGCGAGCGACTGCAGTGCCCCGGCGACATCTTCTACCTCGAGTGCGGGTCCCTTGTGTCTGGCCGCATACCCGGGCTCCGAAACGACTGCTGCGGCACCTTTCTCCAGAGCATCTTGTGCATGATCGATCCCGTGGCAGTTTTCTCCTTCGAGTGCGAAAAAGAGCGCTCCTGCGGTCGCCTTGCGACTGTCGATCACCGCTCCATCGATCGGTGAGGTTTGTTCACCGCGAACGATGTTCGCCCCCATCCATCGTGCCACTTCGGCCAAAGAGCGTTCCTTCATCCGGTCAACTCTCCCTCTCGCTCATGACTCTGTGCGATGAGTTCGCGCACCACGTCACAATCATTGAACGGAAACTTGTGACCATCGATCTCCTGGGTCGCTTCATGACCCTTGCCCGCGATGATCAGAACGTCATTCTCTTCCAGGGCATCGAGTGCATTCGAGATGGCCTTGCGTCGATCAACTTCCTTGCGCACCAGCTGATGCATCCCGATCCCTTCGCTGATCTGATGGATGATGCCCTCGGGATCTTCGGACCGTGGGTTGTCACTGGTCACGAACAACTCGTCGGCATACCTAGTCACCGCGGCGCCCATCAACGGCCGTTTGCCGCGATCGCGATCGCCGCCACAGCCAAACAGCACCAGCAATCTCCCACTCACCATCGGCCGGATCGATTGCAAAACCTGTTCGATCGCCTCCGGCGTATGGGCAAAGTCGATGAAGATCTTTCCCGGACCCCCTTCGACCGCTTCGAGACGCCCGGGAACACTCGCCGCGCTCTCGATCCCCTCGACGATGTGCACCTCGGAGATCCCACAAGCATCGGCTAAAGCGATGGCGCATAGCGCGTTGGAAACGTTGTAGATTCCCGGCTGCCGGATGTGGATCTCCCTCTCGAAGCTCTTCAACCGAATCCGTGCGTCAGTTCCGGACAGGGTCGATTCCAGCACTTCCGCCGTCACTTCATCGATTTCACCATCGGGCGCTGCGACGAGATAACCGAAGCACCCGGTTTTTTGTTTTTCTACTGGGTGAAGAAAAGGAGCGCCGTCATTGCACAGCTCGCGCAATCGGAACTTGGTGGCGTGGTACTCTTTGATACTGTTGTGGTAATCGAGGTGATCTCTGCCCAGCGTCGTGATGGCGGCACCCTCGAGGGGAACCCCTGCCACCCGATGCTGATCGATGGCGTGGGAGGAAACCTCGAGCACCATGTCGGTGCCTCCTGCCGCATGATGGCAAGCCAGAGCATCGGCAATCTCTGCAGGTGATTCGGTCGTCGCCCGAGCTGCTTCTCTGCTGGAGCCGATACACTTTTCCACCGTTGTCATCCAGCCGACATCTCTGCCAGCAGTTTTCAAAATCGAGGATAGATATTGCACCGTGGTGCTCTTGCCATTGGTCCCGGTGATGCCAAAGACTCGCAGTGACCTGCCGGGAAAACCGGCGCCAGCTTGCTCGAGCCACGCCAGCGAATGACGAGCGTCTTTCACCTTCCACCAGCAGATGCTGCGATCCAGATCGAGCGGGGGATCGGTCTCGGTGACGATGCTCTGCACCCCCGCCGAGATCACGTCTTTGATCCTCGTCGTCGCATCGAACTCGTGACCATCGATCGCCACGAACAGATCGGCCGGCAACTGTCGGTCGTCACTGGAAATCGAACCGATCGATGGCGGGCACGAGCCACGGCTCGGCTCACCCAGGATCTCGAGGATCTGATCGTGTCCGAGACAGGATCTCAGTTGCCTTCCCCGTGGTTCCATCGATCTGGCTCCCCCTCCCCCTGAAGATTTCTGGCAGACCCCTGCCCGCTTAGACTATCGGCCCTCTCAGGAGTGTCCAAGCCTCGACCCCGTAACGGCGCTGTTTCGGTACTGTAGTCAGGGATCTCCAGTACACGCTCGAGCCGTTGCTGAACCCGGTTCTCGCTGCTGTGGAGCACCGATTCGAGGATGTCCCTGACCGCCGGGGCGGCCGATTTCGAGGCGTAATAGCGGTAGTTGCTGGTCGCAGGTTCCTCCACCACCACCAGCGCGATCCGCTCGGGGTCCTGCCACGGAGCAAAACCTATGAAACTGGAGATGTAACGATCTTCTGAATATCCACCGACCGTTGATATCTTGGCGGTGCCAGTCTTGCCGGCCATCTCGATGGTTCCAAGTACACCCTTTGCGGTGCCCTTGAGCACCACCTCTCTCATTACATGACGAACCGTGTAGGCGATCGTTTCATCGGTCACTCTTCGTGGTCCAACTCGTTCGAACCGATCCGGGTCCTTACGCCGAACGTGAGGTGTCACCAGTTCTCCCCCGTTAGCGATGGCACAATAGGCACGGATGAGTTGCAGTGGTGTCACCTGGAGTTCGTATCCGAAGGAGGCCGAGGTGAGGGTGTACCAGCTCCAAAGATCCAGAGGCTTGACATTTCCCGTCTCTTCACGCCCCAGGTCGATTCCTGTTTTCTCGCCGAGTCCGAACTTGCGCAGAATTCGATGCACTTTCTGTTCACCAAGTTTCAATCCGATATCAACGATTCCTATGTTGCTCGATTCGACGACCGCCCCCCTCAGGGTTCGATCCCTCAGAAGGTGACTATCTGTGAAGGTCCTCGACCTGCCGGAAAATCGCTGACTCTTGGCCTGCACGTCGACCGGATCATCAAGACTCATACCCGCTTCGAGGGCCGCGGTGAGCATCAAAGGTTTCACAACCGATCCGGGTTCCATCGACAGTAGTGAGCCGCGAAGCATCTTGTCGAATGCATCGGCTTCACGTTTCTTGTTGTAGAGACCCTGCAACTCGCCCCTGACAAGTCCTGGATAGGTCGCGATGGCGAGCACCTCTCCGGTGCGAGGATCCATCACGATTCCACTGACACTACGGGCCTCGGTACGAAACTGGGTATCAGCGAGAATCGTCTCGAGGATGGCCTGTTCCTGAATACCGATGGTCAGGTGTATATCTTCGCCATCGATCAGTGGGACCGCCTCGGTTGCCTCCCCGAGCGGACGACCGGTGCTGTCGGTGTGCTGACGACGGAGTCCTCTGCGCTCCAGCAACAGGCGGTTGTATTCCAGTTCTATGCCGTGCAACCCGATCTGTCGATCTCCCCTCAGTTCGCCGATCACCAGGGTTCCGGTGTCTCCATGGGGATAGTGACGTGTAACGATCGGTTCCAGAGTCGGTATGACAGCACGTCCAAGTTCACGATGTAGTGCTGATTTCCCCTTCTGGAAATCCAGTTCGTCTCGACCGGCGTCAACGGTTCCGATGTAAAGATACTGCGTCAGAGTACGACGATGTTCTTTTGCCACGGTTTTGTTGAACCGGAGAATCTCATCGTTGCGGCTCGCCACCTGACGGATCTTGCTGGCCATCTCCTGAGCAGGTTTGGCCAGTTGCAATCCAGGAAGAAGGAAAGTTTTTTCGATGACACGATCCAGCGCAGGGATCGGTCGTTCCCCTTCGGTCGCCACTTCACGAACCAGGGTTGCGGAGTAAGGATCGAGCGCAACCTTCCATGACAGACGGTCTTCGGCCAGTACGATGCCCTGCCGATCATAAATTTTACCGCGTGAAGCGTGCGACCAGCTGCTCCGCACCTGCGAGGAGGATTGGACCGATCTCCAGTACTCGACATCGACCAGTTGCATCCAGGCACTTCGAAAAAGCACCGCCAGGAAAGCGCTACCGATCAGGATGAAAATCGCAGCGGTGATGGAGTCACCATTGATACGGGATCTCTCAGGAGGTTTATCAGGCACGGGATCGGGGTTATTTTCCCAGGAATCGTCGATGAAATTGAAGGATGCCGGGTTCCAGATCAATCTCCTCGCCCCGCTTCCAGATGGTCGTTGAGGGAAATCGGTAACCCTGAGGTGTCACGATCCACATCGAAGGCGGAAGCGATTTCGGGTTGAAGAAGTTCTTCAATCACCACCACCTCCGAGTCGTTCCAGGTGATGCTGACCAGGCGAGCTTCATACTTGCCTCGCGTGACGGAGAGGTCCTGTCGGATGCGGCTCAATTGTTTCTGCTTCTTCTCGATATCGTGGCGCAGACGCATCTGCTCCGATCCATCGCGAGCCAGATCGAAGCCCAGCACCAGCACGCATGCCGCCAGTAGTGACAGTCTAAAAGCGTTCATCGGCCCCCTCCCAACCGACAAATGATCCGCATTTTTGCAGATCGGGAGCGTGGGTTTCTGCCCACCTCCTCTGCGGAAGGCCGAACAGGACGAGGTGTCACCAGCCGATGATCCCCTTCCTGCATCAGGGTCCGAAAAGTTTCCTTCACCTTTCGATCCTCGAGCGAATGATAGGAGATCACCGCCAGTCTGCCTCCCGGGGAAAGCAGATTGCCCACTCGATCGAGCAGATGTTGCAGAGCATCCAGTTCACCATTGACGGCGATGCGAAGAGCTTGAAATGTGCGAGTCGCAGCGTCGACCGTGCTATCGACCTTGTTGGGGACAACCGCCCGAATCACGGACGCAAGGCGCCCGGTGGTACGAATCGGTTGCTCGGCTCGCGCGCGAACGATGGCACCAGCAATTCTGCGAGCATGTCTGTCTTCGCCCAGTTGTGCGATCAAGGTCACGAGTTGGCCTTCCGTGAGTTGTTCCACCAGTTGAGCAGCGGTTCCTTCCCGGGTCGGGTCCATGCGCATATCAAGTGGACCGTCGTGGCGAAAAGAAAACCCCCGTTCACCCTCATCCAGTTGCGGCGAAGACACTCCCAGATCTGCCAGTACCAGATCCCAGGTGCCCTTTCCTATGCTGCCTCTGAGACCGGGAAGGTCTCCAAAGTTGCCGTGGACCAGTTCGGTGCGATCGGCAGGCAGAATCTCGGCTGCATGAGCGAGCGCATCGGGATCACGATCAACCCCGAGCAGTCGTCCATCGGGAGCGGTTTTCTCGAGAATCTCGAGAGCATGTCCACCCCTTCCGAGGGTCAGATCGAGCAGGTGTTCTCCTGCTCTCGGATCCAGCCCTTGAACCACTTCATCCCGAAGGACGGGAATGTGCCCATTCATCCGTCATGCCTCGGTTCCTCAGGCCGGATCCGGAGTCGGTGCGATCGCCCTGGCAAAGGCACGCGCCCTGGCAGCCGCATGAAGTTCTCTCGAGAACTTCACTCCCTGTGCCCCCCGCTCTTGAGCCCGCTGAAGTCGCTCCCACAAATAATCGACATCCTGAAGAACGGACTCTGGCGCGTGATCCAGTGGACGGCCCGTCTGGATGTATTCACGAACCCTCTGGATGACCAACTTCTGTGACCTTTCGGAATCCACATGCTGTTCGATCAAAGAGATCATTCGCTTCCCCCTGTTTCCCCATCTATCCGGTAACCCACTCCCCCTGAGTGACCGGAGGCCCTGTTTCGTCCTCGGCTTTCCTACCGAGGAACATCTGCACTCTCTTGGCGTAAGCTCCGTGCTCTTCCAGGAACACTCCCAAACGCTCCTGATAGGTTTCCCTCTCTTCATCCCTCTGGCGCCACAGTTCGGCATCCCAGATCTCGATCCGGTCGAAACAACCGACCAGGACCAGGTCCCTGTCGAGTTGCGCCCACTTTCTTAACCGGTCGCTCAGAAGCACCCGCCCCTGACGATCGGGAGCCAGGTCTTCTGCCTGGCCGAAGAAATCTCGCTGTAATTCGTGGAGTGCTGAAGAACCCCGCTCGAAACCGCGCATATCGGCGCAAATCCGCTCCCACTCCGCCTGGGTGTAGATCCACAAGCAGGGAGTGGTTCCTGCGGTGGCAACAAAGCCCTCTCCATCGACACGAGGATCGACCTTCGAACGCAGACGAGAGGGGACGATGACGCGTCCCTTATCGTCGAGCGTGAGTCCGAACTGCCCCATGAAGTGAGCTGCCATAGCGATCTCCACCTTTGATCTCCGCGACCCGGTAGGCTGCTGGCGCTGACTCGACCCGGCCTTGCGCGCCCCAACCCTCCAAGTGCCTCCACTTAGCCCCACCTTATGGGCACTTTCCTCCAACACAAGTCACTGCTTTTCACATGTGCTTATAAATAAAGAGGTTGCATACGATGCTACACAACCCATTGGGTCTCCGACTTGGACACCCCCTGCATCTTGCAAGATTTCCCCAAAAAAAATTCCAAAACGTGCCGTGGTGCCCTGGATCGACATTGAAGGTCATTTGGGTGGCCCGGCACGCGAACTTCTCGCGCTTGAGAATCGGTAATATCGCACGGGTGTGGGGATTCAGTGGGGCAATGTGGAGGTCACCGAGCCGGCGGCTCGGCTTGCAATGGTCAGGGAGAACTCAATTTACTGCCGCGGCAGTCTCTCTAGTTGAATAATTGCTCGAACTCGTAAACCGCCTCGTCCAGCACCCGGGAGTCGATTCTGGGTACGGTGACGCGGTGCAGATTTCCACAGCGTTCCTTGACCAGCAGGTGATCTCCCTGGTGTTCTAGCCACTGCAACGCCCGCTTTCTGACCAGAAACAGCGCCAACAGGTAAGCCAGTCGCTCACGGTCGGCCTGCTGCGAGATCGGCAAGTTCGGCTCGGTGGCTTGTGCTGGCGGCTGCGGGTCTCCCTCCGCACCCTCTTCAGACGTCGATTCAGACGTCGATGGCGTTGATTCGACCTCGAGCAGCGACAAAAAAGTCGCATGAAGGGAGGCGATATTGACGATCCGTCGCGGCGGCTCGTCTGGTGCCGGCACCGAGGTCTTCCAGCGCGCGTAGTGCTGCCCGTCTTCCAGGGATTCGATACAGGACTCGCAATGATCCTGCCGCGAAAAGAACGCCGCGACCGCTTCCGGCTCGGTCGGCTCCTCTTCAGCAGGTCGTAGAACCGTCCAGAACGGGGTTCCACGGACGATCTCCTGCTGACAGCCATGGCAACAGCGACGACTGCCGTC
Organism: Planctomycetota bacterium; assembly: GCA_050256595.1. Classification (GTDB taxonomy): domain Bacteria; phylum Planctomycetota; class UBA8108; order UBA1146; family UBA1146; genus UBA1146. The sequence continues at coordinate 11,739 of JBBWWE010000041.1, read as the reverse complement.
GACGCTCCAGCGGCCACCGCCGGCCACTCGCTGCTGCTCCTCCTTCAGACGAGCGTAGGCGGGCCGAATACCGGGGATGGATTCATCTGGTGGTTGTGGTGGATCACCCGTCGGATTCAACGTACCTCTTTCCATGACGAGGATCACATCCTCTGCGCCGGGCATCAAGTCTCCGTGGGGCTTGCCCGCCACCCAGTTGAGGCCTACAACCGGATGCCCGCAAGCACCATTGCGGATTCCAGATCTGTTTGGGGAGGATCCTTGTCCAAAGTAGCCGAGAAGTTTTGCCACCTTCACGTCCACAGTCACTACAGCCTCCTCGATGGTGTCAACACCATTCCGGCACTCGTGCGCGCAGCCCGAGATCACGGCATGAAATCACTGGCATTGACCGATCATGGAAACATGTTTGGCGCGGTCGAATTTCACCACGCATGCATCCAGGGAGGTATCAAGCCGATCATCGGGATCGAGGCTTACATCACCGATGGCAGTCGCAAGGAAAGAAAACGTGAGCGGGGTAAGCAGCATGCTTTCCATCTCTTGCTGCTGGCCGAGAACGAAACCGGATACCACAACCTGCTGCAACTCACCAGCGCCGCATACACCGAAGGCTTTTATTACAAACCGCGGATCGATCATGAGCTTCTGCGTCAGCACTCCGATGGCATCATCGCAACCTCCGCCTGCCTCTCTGGAGAAGTAAACCGTGCGCTTCTACATGGCGATGCCGAAAAAGCAGAAGAATGCGCGCGTCGTTACATCGATATCTTCGCTCCTGGTCGATTTTTCATGGAGGTACAAGATCACGGCCTTATCGAACAAAAGAAAATCCTCGAGCGAGCTCCAGAACTGGCACAGAGACTGGGCGTGCCCGTCATCGCGACCAATGATGTCCATTACCTGACCAAGGAGGACTCCGAGGCTCAGGAAGTACACCTGTGCATCAACACTGGCAAACAGATCGATGACGAGGATCGGTTGGTGTTCGATTCGGACGCTTTCTACCTCCGCAGTGGCGAAGAGATGGCCCAGCTCTTCGCTGACTATCCTGAATACGTATCCAATACCGATGAAATCGCAGCGATGGTCGATTTCGAGATCAAGACTGGAAAAACCTACCTGCCGATCTTCTTCGAAAAAGAAGACATGGTCGCAGGAGTGGCACCATCTGCTTCTGAACAGATCGAACAGACCAACGAGGCTCGATTCAGGCAACTGGTCGAGGACGGCTATTGTCGCCTCTACCCCGATCCCCCCGAGGGTGCGCGAGAACGACTCGATTACGAAATCTCGGTGATCATCGAGATGGGATTCGTCTCGTACTTCCTGATCGTGTGGGATTTCTGCCGCTACGCTCGCGACCAGCAGATTCCCGTCGGTCCCGGTCGTGGTTCCGCAGTGGGCTCGATCGTTTCCTACTGCCTCGGAATCACCAGTCTCTGTCCGCTCAAGTACGACCTGATCTTCGAGAGGTTCCTCAACTCCGACCGCATCTCTCTGCCAGATATCGCCATCGACTTCTGCATGGAGGGTAGAGAAAAGGTCATCGAGTATGTTCGAGAAAAGTACGGCAACGATCGAGTATGCCAGATCGTCACCTTCGGAACGATGGCTGCCAAGGCCGTCATCCGAGATGTGGGACGGGTCCTGAAGATCCCCCTGAGCGAAATCGATCAACTGGCCAAGAAGGTACCCGATGTCCTCGGCATCAAACTGGAGGATGCACTTCTCCAGGAACCCTACCTGGCAGCGGCAGCGAAAGATCCTCGATACCAGAAATTGTTCGAGGTCGGCCAGAAACTGGAGGGGCTGAACCGCCACTGCTCGACTCATGCTGCAGGGCTGGTAATTGCCGACAGACCCCTGACTGATCTGATTCCGCTGGCACGAAACGGTGACGACATCGTCACCCAGTACCCGATGGAGGTGCTCGAGCAACTGGGGCTACTGAAGGTGGACTTCCTCGGCCTACGCTACCTCACCATCATCGATCGAGCCTGTCGAATCATCGAACAGCAGGGGACCAAGATCGATATCGATCAAGTGCCTCTCGATGACAAAGCCACCTTCAAAATGTTTTGCCACGGTGAGACCCACGGGATCTTTCAGCTGGAGAGTTCGGGAATGCGCGAACTTCTGCGCAACCTCAAACCGGATCGGTTCGAGGACGTGATCGCGGTACTGGCTCTCTACAGGCCAGGCCCACTCGGATCCGGTATGCACAATCTGTACTGCGACCGCAAACACGGCCGTGAAAAGATTGAATATCTTCATTCGGCTCTCAAGCCGATCCTCAATACCACCAACGGCGTCATCGTTTACCAGGAACAGGTGATGAAGATCGCCCACGTACTCGCAGGATTCTCGATGAACGATGCCGACAACCTGCGCAAGGCGATGGGTAAGAAGAAGATCAAACTGATGAAGCGCTACCGCGACCAGTTCGTCGAGGGGGCAGGGGAAAATAGTGGTATCCCCGAAAAAGATGCTGGATCGATCTTCGATCAAATCGAACAATTCGCGAAGTATGGTTTCAACCGATCTCATTCTGCGGCATACGCGATGATCTCCTACCAGACCGGTTACCTGAAGGCGAACCACCCTGAAGCGTTTCTGGCTGCCGTGATGTCTTGTTACATCTCGACGGTCGATACCATGGTCACCTACCTAGAAGAATGTCGCAGACTGGGAATAGAAGTGATTCCACCCCATGTCAACGAATCGGCGAGCAACTTCTCCCTCAAGGGGAACAGCATCGTCTACGGACTCGTTGCACTGAAGGGAGTCGGAGAACGCGCCATCGAAGCCATCGTCGCCGAGAGGCAAGCGAACGGACCCTTCGAATCGCTGTTTGATCTCACCTCGAGGGTCGAGCCGGAACTGGTCAACAAGACCGTCGTCGAACAACTAGCGAACGCAGGGGCATTGGATGGACTCGGCCCCGAGAGATGGCAGATCCATGCCGCCGTGAAAGACGCCATGGAAGAGGGGAAAAGGGTCCATGCCGAACGCAGGGCGGGACAGTTGTCGCTGTTCGGTTCCGACTCGACCCCCACTGTACATGAACAGTGGCCGACCGTTCCGCCCTGGAGCGACAACGAGAAACTCGCCCGTGAGAAGTCTGCACTCGGGTTCTATCTCAGTGGTCACCCACTGGAACGGATCGAATCGGAAATCGCTCCGTTGAGAACCCACCTGGTGGCTGATCTGAGCGAGAAAGATGATCAAAAACCGGTGACACTTGCCGTGATGATTTCGAAGATACGAAAAACTCAAACCAAGCGTGGAGATGCGATGGCGATCTTGACCGTGGATGACCGCAGTGCTGCCATCGAGGCGGTCGTTTTCCCCTCCGTCTACCAGGAGTCTTCCGGTTTCCTCGTGGAAGAGCAGGTCGTAATCATGCAGGGGATCGCCGAGGTCGCTCATGAAGAACAGGAGGGCAGGCGTGGTCACAACCAGATCCGTGTGAACCGGCTCATGCCACTCGATAATGCACCGGAGGTTCTCGCCCGTCAGATTGGCATCGTCATTCCTACAGGAGCCGACGAAAGCCTGCTGTTCAAGACCAAGGAAATCCTGAAGCGAAATCCGGGCAAATTACCGGTCACTTTGATCTTTGACGAACATGGCCACGATACCTGGCGAGTCCCCTGCGGCGATATCAGGGTCTCCGCCAGCGACAATATGATCACGGAAATCCGCGAGTTGCTCGGCGATGATGCCGTCAAGATGGATATCGAAACAAAAACGGAGCTGGCATGAGGAAGAGCCCACTGGCTCTCGATTTGACCCTCTTCGAAGAGAACCTGCAAAAGATCCAGCAGCGGGCTGCTGAACTTTCCCCCGACAAGACGGAAGTTCCCAGGATTGTCGCTGTCACCAAATACCTGTCTCGTCCAGACGCACGACGACTCCTCGATGCGGGATACTCCCCTCTTGGAGAGAACCGCTCCGATGAACTGGAAGACAAGACCGACCCCGGGCAAGATCCTGGTGATTGGCATTTCGTCGGCCGACTTCAGCGCAACAAGATTCGCAGTGTCGTCCCGAGGATCTCGCTGCTCCACTCGCTCGATTCGGAAAAACTGGCCAGATCCATCGATTCGTGGATTGATGATCACCTCAATTCTCCACTCTCCGTGCTGGTTCAGATCAACATCGCAGGAGAAAGCCGAAAAGCAGGACTCGATCCGCTCGATGCTGAAGATACGATCCTGTCGTGGGTGGATCAGTTTTCCTGTCTCCGTTTCGAGGGTTTGATGACGATGGCTCCCGATTGGCCCGCACAGGAATGCCGTCCCATCTTCCGCACACTCAGAAAGTTGAGGTCATCGATTCAAGATCGACTTCCTGCCGAGAATGCGGAAAGATTCAGACACCTCTCGATGGGAATGTCGGGTGACTGGCAGGTGGCTGCCGAGGAAGGCGCAACCTTGCTGAGAATCGGAACCGCTCTTTATCTAGAGGGCCAGGAGGACTCCTGATGCCACGCATCATCGCAGAGAGAGGTCCCGACCGGGGTAGCGCATGGTCGATCCGTGAGGAGGGAGTTCTTCTCATCGGGCGCGACAGCGGTGCTCAGATCGCCTTGCGTGATGAGGAGACGAGCCGGCGGCACTGTCAACTGGAGTTCAGATCGGGTCAGTGGCTGATCCGGGATCTGGAGAGCACCAACGGCGTCATCGTCAACGGCGAAGAGATCTCCGGACCGACGGTGCTGAAACACAATGACCACATCGAAGTGGGAGTCACCTATCTCACCTTCTTGTCCGATGACGACCCCCTCCTGGGAGCCGTGATCGGAGGCTGTCGGATCGAGCAGAGAATCGGTCGAGGAGGTATGGGGACGGTATACCGAGCCCGACAGAAATCGCTCGATCGGCCCGTGGCTCTGAAGATCCTGTCGGAGAAGTACACCAGCAATCGCCAGTTCATCGATCTTTTCATCCGAGAAGCCCGCTCTGCCGGCCGCCTCAGTCACCCCCACATCGTACAGGTTTACGATGTGGGAAACGAACTCAACCAGCACTTTTTCACCATGGAACTGGTCGCTGGCGGCAGCGTCGAGAAGATCATCGATGAAACCGGAGCCATCCCCACAGATCAGGCACTGCGCTATGCCAGGGATGCCGCTCGTGGTCTCGAGTATGCAGAGAAGCAGAACATCGTCCATCGCGACATCAAGCCGGGAAACTTGATGATCGCCATCGGCGGAGCCGTCAAGATCGGAGATCTGGGAATCGCCCGTAACACCGATGAGAGCGGCGTTGCTTACCAGAAAGATGGAGTCAGTGGATCCCCGCACTACATCGCTCCTGAGCAGGCCCGAGGCGAGGCCATCGACCAGAGGGCTGACATCTATTCGCTGGGAGCGACCCTCTTCCACTGCCTTGCCGGTCGAACTCCCTACAGGGGAGCAGGAGCCCGGGAGGTGATCCTCAAACAGATCGAGGCAAAGGCTCCTCCCTCACTGGCAGAGGTGTCTCCGGGCACTCCCGGGGAGGTGTGCGAACTAGTCGAGAGAATGATGTCGCCAAAGCCGGAAAATCGGCCTCAAGATGCGCGGGTTCTCGGTGAAGAACTCGATGCCCTCATCTCCACCTTCGGCTCGCGCGAGGATCCCGAGCCTGCACCCGGTAACGCGCACCTTTGGCGAGCCGCACTGTACCTGTTGATCTTGCTGGTGGTGGTCAGTTCGGTCTCCTTGTACTTGCTTGATCGTCAGGACTCTCTCGACAGGGATCAAAAACGTGCGCAGGAACGAAATAGCAAGGTCATCGAGTTGCTCGATCTTGCAGAATCAGCGGTCAATCGAGGTGAGCCGGATTCTGCAGAGGCGATCCTGCTTTCGCTGGAGACGGTATCCGGCGAACTCGACGGCCGGATCCAGGACCTGGAAGGCCGTATCGAGAAAGAACGCCAGAGCATCGATTCGCTGGCGCGGGAGGAGGAGGCTCGCAGTGAACTGGCCGAAATCCTCTCATCGAGCGATACCAGTGCCCCTGCACAACAGAAACTCGAAAAACTACGTGAACTGGTCCGCACCCATGAGGGCACCCGAGCGGCTCAGCGAGCCGCCGACAAGATCGACGAACTGGACCAACTGGTAGCGAGTCAACAGCAGAAAGAGCAGCGAGCAAGAGTCGCCTGGGAACAAGCGCTGGCGAAAGCTGAGGGGTGGCGATCTGCTGATAATCCGGCCCGTGCACGAGAAGAAGCGCTCGCTCTCTCCGATGAATTCGCGGGCACCCGTTCGTGGTCGAGCAGGAACGAGTTCCTCCAGAAACTGGAAGAAGAAGCGGCTCAACTGTGGGCCGAGGCACGCGCCGAAGTGAGAGTTCTGTTGCGCGAGGGGCGGATCGCACAGGCTGACGACATCATCGATGGGGTGGTCTCACGTGCTCTACTGCCCACAACTCGTGATCTCGAAACACTGCTGAGAAATGAGGTCAAGATTGCCCGCAACCAGACGGATGTGACCAACGCACCCAAGATCGGACCGGTCATCAACGAGGGCTGGAATCACTGGAACTCGAGTTTCTCCGGCAAAGAGGCGATCGATGTGCTGCAAGATTCCGCCCTGCGTGATGGCCTACCCGAACCCGCGATGCAGGGCATCGATCGTCATGTCCTGTTCCTTCAGGAATTTGACGCCAGGCTGCATTCGTGGGTGGGAATCGACCTCCCCTATCGCAGAACCAGGACACTCGAAACCATTTCGTCAGGATCCATCAAGGCTCCCCAGGTGAGACTCGATCGGGACCGGATCAGTTACCGGGAATCCTCCGAAGAAGTGGGACGTTACCTCCTGTGGAAGGAGTTGAGCCCCGGCGGGCGTCTCGATCTGCTGGTCGAGGCGGGTCCCCCCGAATCTCTTGTGAAACACATCATCGCGCTACTGGTATGGAGTGGCAGAGGGGATGAAGCTGTTGATCTATGGCCACGATTGGAACAGAACGCCCGATCCGAAACGGAAGCTTTACTACGAGATACTCGCGATTCGGATTGAAGGAAGAGCGTGTCATCCTATACTCCCGTCGCACTGGTGCAGACTGAACGAGGCGTCGAGTTGCCGGTCAGGGCGATCGCCGGCGCCTCACGCAACGAGATCGGAGGAAGTCGAGAAGGAGCTTTGCTGGTGAGGATCACCACGGCTCCGGAGAAGGGCAAGGCCAATCGCGCCATCGCCACGCTGCTGGCAGATGCTCTCGGTCTTCGCAAAAAGGATCTCGAATTGATCCGAGGAGAACGGCACAAGAACAAGTGCTTCCTGCTCCAGGGAGCCGAACTGTCCGGGATCGAGCAAAAACTACTCACCTGGATCAACCGAGATGAACAGAGACAGGGGAAGGCAAACCGATGACCCGCATCGAGGAAGCCAGAGAGCAACAGAGAAGGCGAATCGAGACTGCTGCCGAAGCCGTCGCGAGCCGCAATCCGGGGGCACCCCCCGAGGTGGCTCTCGTGCTCGGAACTGGACTCGGCGACCTGGTTTCCGAGATCACCGATTCGGTGACCATCCCCTATCAGGAGATCCCCGGGTTTCCCGTTTCCACCGCACCTGGACACGCCGGTCGTTTGCACATCGGTCAGATCGGAAAAACTCGCGCACTCGTCTTCGAGGGCCGATTCCACCTCTACGAAGGGTGGCAAATGGATGACATCGTGTTGCCGATGCGGATGTCATGTCGGCTCGGAGTTTCTTCGGCCATCATTTCCAACAGTTGCGGGGGAATGAGCAAAAATCTGCGAAAAGGCGATTTGCTGATCCTCGACGACCACATCAATCTTCTCGGTACCAACCCCCTGACCGGTGCCAATCATGACGACTGGGGTCCACGCTTCCCCGATATGTCCGAGCCCTACTGCCTCGAAAGTGCCGCGCGACTGGCCGAGATTGCCTCTAAAGAGCAAATTCGCGCCTCCCGTGGTGTCTACGTCGCTGTTTGTGGTCCGAACCTGGAGACCAGGGCAGAGTACCGTATGCTCCATTCCCTGGGTGCCGATGTGGTCGGGATGTCGACGATTCCAGAGGCGATCATCTGTGCCCACGAGGGCATTCGGGCCTCGGCAATTGCCGTCGTTACCGATCTTTGCGACCCAGACGACTTGAAGAAAGTCTCCGTCGAGGAGATCCTTGCGGTGGCCGCGGAAGCCCAACCGAAGTTGACCCGCTTGGTGGTGAATTTTCTGAACGACTGAAACCTGACTTCAGGGAGCCCAGGAAGGAACGGAACCGGATGATAGATCAGTACCGATCAATCGATGAGTTGGATGGCGTGAACGAGGACCAGAACAACGAAAAATCCTCCAAGGGAACTCCAACGTTCATGCGCGACCTGATGGAGAAGCAGAGAACTCTGTTCATCTCCGAGGACGTATCTCCAAAACTCACCAAGCGTATGGTCCCATCGTTGTTATGGCTCGATTCGCAATCGGACGACCCGATTCGACTCTTCATCAATACTCCGGGTGGATCTGCTGATGATGGTTTTGCCATCTTCGATGCAATCCGTTTCATCCGTAGCCCGGTTCTGTGCATCACAAATGGTATCAACGCGTCTGCAGGCACGGTGATTCTGCTCGCTTCTCCCAAGGAGCGCCGCTTCTCGCTACCCAACAGTCGTATCATGATCCATCAGCCTTCCAGCGGAGTTCGTGGAAAGGCATCAGAGATCGAGGTCACTGCCGAGGAGATCATGAAACTTCGTCGACGTTGTAACCAACTGATCGCCGAAGAGACCGATCACTCTCTTGAGCAAGTCGAGAAGGATACCAATGGTGATTGCTGGATGTCCCCACAAGAGGCGAAGGAATACGGCCTCATCGGGACGATCTTGACCAGCCTTAACGATCTGTAGGATCCGTTTTGACACCAGGGAACCACCAGGAAGAAACCCGATGAGTACCGAGACGACGAAGATCGGGTTTCTCCTCTCGGGTGGAGGCCGAACCCTCGAAAACCTGGTCGAGGTGATGGAGCAACAGGCCCTTGCTGCTGAAATCGCTCTGGTCATCTCGAGTCGCCGTGGCATCGGAGGCCTCGACAGAGCCCAGCGCCTGGGAATCCCCAGCCAGGTCCATCCGTGCAAGAACCCTGCGGACTCCGCCGACATCTTTCGGGCTCTCACCGAAGCCGGCTGCCAATGGGTGTTACTGGGAGGTTGGTTGCGAAGACTGGTGGTTCCGCCCGAGTGGCTCGGGCGGGTCGTGAACATCCACCCGTCGCTGCTACCGCGCCATGGTGGGGCCGGATGTTACGGTGATCACGTACATCGACGGGTTCTCGACGCCGGAGATCCGACAACCGGCTGCACGGTCCACTTCGTCGATGACGAATACGATCATGGACCGGTGATTCTTCAGGAGGAGATCCCGGTATTACCCGATGACACGGTCGAATCTCTCGGTTCAAGGGTCTTCGAAGCGGAGTGTCGCGCCTACCCGAAAGCTCTGGAGAAGATCCTCACGGGTGAGGCAATTTTCGACAGGATCTAACCGCAGCGGATGCGGCGAAACTTTCTCTTGCCGACCTGAAGCACCATGCCATCTCGAATCTCGACCAGGCCCTGGGGATCATCGAGCCGAACCTCGTCGAATCGAACCCCACCCCCTTCGATGTTGCGGCGCGCTTCGTTGTTCTTCTCGACCATCCCGGCATCGACAATCAGTTTCACGATCCAGATCTTGCCATCCTCCAGATCGGCGGCCGGGACGATGTACTCGTCCATCTGTTCGGGGATCTCTCCCTGGCTGAACACCTTCTTGAAGTTCTCTTCGGCAGCCTGTGACTCTTCTTCGCCGTGGTAGAGACGTACCAGAGTGCGCGCAAGAAGGCCCTTGGCATCGCGAGGAGACCCTTCGAGGATCTGGTCGATCTGCGGGATCGTCAAATCGGTAGCCAGCAGGAAATAATCCCTCATCGCTTCATCGGGGATCGACATCGTCTTGCCGTAAATCTCCTGAGGTGGATCGGAGATACCGATGGAATTGCCGTAGGTTTTCGACATCTTGCGCGAACCATCGGTTCCGACCAGCAGCGGTAAAGTGATGCAGACTTGAGCCTCCTGGTCCTCCTGGCGCATCAGATCCCGCCCCAGCAACAGGTTGAAAGTCTGATCCGTTCCCCCCAGTTCGATATCAGCCTCGACCTGGACCGAATCCCACGCTTGCATCAAGGGATAGATGAACTCATGCACGTTGATGGGATGTCCACCGGTATATCGCTTCTGGAAATCATCGCGTTCGAGTTGTCTGGCCACTGTCGTGCGACAACAGAGATCGATCACATCGAGAAACGACATCTTCTGAAACCAGTCGCCATTCCAGCGCAATTCGGTGCGGTCACGATCGAGAATTTTCCACGCTTGCTCGAGATACTCCTCGGCGTTTTCCCGGCACTGGTCATGCGACAACGTGGGGCGGGTCTTGTCACGCCCCGATGGATCTCCGACACAAGCGGTGTAATCGCCGATGATGAGAACCGCAAGATGACCCGCATCCTGGAACTGTCTGAGTTTTCTCAGTGGAACGGCATGACCGATGTGGAGTTGGGGATTTGTGGGATCCACTCCGAGTTTGACCCTGAGGGGACGATCCTCGGTCCTTGATCTGGACCACTTCTTCTTCAGTTCCTCTTCGGTATCAATCGAGACCACTCCGCGAATGACCTCATCGAATCCTTCGAAGTCGCCGGACATCGCTATCTTCCCCCATCGGAATCGCGTCGTACCTGACGGGTCACTCCCCAGATCTTCCATGCTCGCGCAGATCGTTCCCGGATCAACCCTGTCACATCCTCGAGAAGGCGTACCAGTTGTCCATCGAGCACGCCGTCATGGCTTCCGAGGAAACTCAACAGGTCATCGACGATCGAATCACCCGGAGAAGCAGAAATCCCGTCATCGAGCCTCTGGGCCATCCACAGGTGGCGGGCGATCGCCATACGGGTTCTATCACCCTCCAGCAACGAACGTCGCAGTTCTCTCAGAGGATTTCCGATGACACTTTCATAGCCCTTGACGACGACTATGCCTTTTTCCGGGATCCAGGGTAGCCCGCGGATGATCTCTCCCTCGGGAGTCATGATCCGGATCGGCCTCGTCACTCCGGTGACGACCCATTCCTGTATCACCGGCATCGAAACCGGGACCGGGAATGGCAATGCTACGGGGATTCCCCGACTCTCTCCCGGCTCGACGCGAAATCCACTTTCGAGCCGAAGCACCCGAACATCAGAGAGCGACCTCTGCGTTCCATTCTCGTAGACCTCTTTGAGGCTCCAGTAGATCTGACCGAGCAGAGCATCTTCCGATCGATCGCCAAACTGGATCGGCTCACTCGACAGGTTCTCGACCTGTATCGATCCACGTAACACCGACACAGGAAATAACTCTGGCTCTTCGGGAATGGGGGAGAATCGGACTACCAGAGCACTTCGCGCCAGATGACGCCCGTGAGCCCTGCGGCGTAGTTTCCTGACCTCCGGCATTAACGGAAAAGGTTCGGGAGCCAGAACAACGATCGCTTCGCACAGTTTCCACGACTTTTCATAGGAGCCGTTTTCGAAAGCGCGGACCGCCTCTTCGAAACGAGAAGTCAGAAACGCAACAATCGCATCTCCGGAAGCCTCGTCATCGAGCGCACCAGCACTCGAAACACCGGGACGATCCTGGGATCGCGGCGGGACCGTGAGGCGATCTTCGTCGCCAGTGTTGCCTTGAGCAACGCTGG
>JBBWWE010000040.1:0-3901 GCA_050256595.1 Planctomycetota bacterium | reverse complement strand
GCCATCCCTCGGCACCCTCTTGTGCAATGAACTGAGGATTTTCATCCATCTGGAATCGGGTTTCCGGATCGTTGCCCCACCAGCCGGCCAGACGTACCAACTGCTGGTTGTTGGCATGTCTTTCATGAACGAAAGCGCCCGCTACCGCTCCGGGACCTGAATTGCCGTACTTGTAGGTACACCAGGCAGCGAAGTCGACACCATCCTCGTGTAACTCGAGATCGAGGTTGCCTGCGGCATGGGCCAGATCGAGACCGAACGGGATGCCGCAGTCCTGACAGCGCGCGGCGATGCTTTTGATGTCGTAGGCCTGACCGGTGTAGTAGTTGACTCCGGCAAACATCACGAGGGCGAGTTCGTTTCGGTGCTCATCGATCGCCCCGAGGATGTCTTCATCACGCAAGCAGTGCTCCCCTTCGCGCGGTTTCAGAACCACCATCGCATCGTCAGGATCGAGACCGTGCCAGCGTGCCTGCGACTGAAGAGCATAGGTATCGGAAGGAAAGCATGGCGAATCGCAGAGAATCTTGATCCGCTCCGACTCCGGTCGATAGAAGGAAGCCATCAGGAAGTGCAGGTTCGCCGTCAGGGTGTTCATGTAGACCACCTCGATCGGCTTGGCCCCGACCAGGCTAGCCCCGTGCTGGCGGAAGGATTCGTGATACGGCAACCAGGGACGCCTTGCCTCCAGGTGGCCAGCGACTGCCAGATCGCGCCAGTCCTCCAGTTCCGCGGTGACATCATCGAAGGCAGCCTTCGGCATCAACCCCAGCGAGTTGCCGCAGAAGTAAATGAGTGGCTCGCCACCAGCATCGGTCGGAATGTGAAAGCGCTGACGAAATACCCCGAGCGGGTCATTGGCATCTCGATCGATGGCATCTTGTCGGCTCGACTCTCTTCCGTCTCCCATCAACTGGCCCCCGTTGCATCACTCTGGAACACCGAGGACTCCAGACCGAGGAACTCCAGCGCCGTTCCACCGACCATCCGTTGCTTCTGCTCGTCGGTGAGTGATTCCATCTGTTCGATCAGTTTGCCAGGATGATCCTCACCCAGAGGGAAGGGGTAATCCGATCCCAGTGCCAGACGCTCGGTACCGAACAGGTCGATCACGAAATCCAGCGATGGAGCGTCATGAACCAACGTATCGAGGTAGAACCGATCGAGATATTCCCGCGGCGAACTGCAACCGTTGACACCACACAGATCAGGACGGGCGTGAAAGCCCTTCTCGATGCGGGCAAGAGTTCCAGGAAAAGAACCGCCACCGTGGGCGAAACAGATCTTCAGTTCGGGAAGCCGATCGAGAACCCCACCGAAGATGACCGAGCAGATGGCAAGGCTCGTCTCCGCCGGCATCCCCACCAACCACGGCAGGAAATAGGAACCCATTCTGTCAGCACCGAGCATGTCCCACGGATGGACGAAGATGGAGGTGCCTAGTTGTGCCGCACGTTCGAAGAAGGGGAACAGTTCCGGGGCATCGAGGTTCCACTCACCACAATGAGTGCCGATCTGGAGTCCAGGAAAATCGAGTTCCTCAACACAGCGCTCCAGTTCTTCGATGGCCAGTTGCGGATCTTGAAGTGGCACCGTCCCGAGGCCGATGAAACGGTCCGGTCGGTCTTTCACCACCTCGGCGATGTGGTCGTTGAGGAAGCGCGACAGATCGTGTGCATCGGTTGACTTCGCCCAGTAACTGAACATCACCGGAACGGTCGAGAGTGCCTGTACGTCCACCCCATGCCGATCACAATCCTCGATGCGACGCTCAGGACTCCAGCAACGATCATCGACCTCGCGGAAGGACTCGCCATCCTTCCACAATCGTGCACAGCAAGGCGCGTGATGCTCGATGCTGACGAAACCATCGTAACCGTAACGCTGTGCGAGGTCGGGCCACTGCTGGGGCAAGATATGGGTATGCAGATCTATCTTCAGTGACAAGGAGTCCTCCCGGCGGCGAGACTAATCGTCGCTCTTGGCGGCAGGTTGGACGACAGCTCCGCAACTCGAACAGGTTCGATTCGCTTCATCCGCCCAGAAATTCTCCATCAGTGGCTTCAACTGACGAACGATGTCGACCAGATGGAACTGGGAATGAAAAACCAACTCGTCACATTCATCGCAGTAAACGACGAATTGATCCTCCATCGTCTCGGGACGCTTTCGTTCCACCACCATGCCCACGGTATTGGCTCCTCGCTGAGGAGAATGAGGAATCCCGGGCGGCAACAGCATCACGTCACCTTCGCGGATCTCGATGTCCCGGTATTCACCGTTCTCCTTGATCCGCAAGACGATGTCCCCCTCGAGTTGGTGGAAAAACTCTTCGGTCTGGTTGATGTGGAAGTCTTTTCGCTTGTTGGGGCCCCCGACGATCATCACGATGATGTCGGTATTTTCCCAGACCACCTGATTACCGACGGGCGGCTTCAACTGGTGACGGTGCTCGTCGATCCAGTCTTTCAGGGAGAACGCATTCAGAGTAGACATCCTGGCGCTTCCTTCCCGGGACGAGACGGGATCAGTGAAGGTGATCCTGTACGGCCCACTTGATGAGGAATACCCTAATCCGTGCAGGGTTCTACGGCAACGGATCCGACGATCAAGCAACCAGACGATGAGAGGTCTCAGACCGATGAACGCCGAAGAGATCACCTTCCTTCCTACCGATTTCGAACGATTCAGCGACAGCGCACAGACCGATTCCGAGTACAACGATGCGAGACTGGAGGTACGTAGAAAACTGGACCAGATCGGCAAGTCCGGGGCCCAGGAGCTGTCGAAGTCTCCCCATCTGTTGGTGGCTCGGGCCAGCCTGCACCATCCCCACAAGTTCAACTCCTTTCGTGTCGCAAGCCAGCGGACTTATCTCTCGCGAGGTGAGAAGGAACGAAAGAAGTTACAAACGCTGCTGGGTGAGGAAATCGGGAAAGATCTCGATCACGACTACATTCACACGATGCTCGTACTCGAGATTGATCATGCAGGCCTGAAGATTGCATTGCGGATCCATCCAAAGGCCTGGTGGGACGGTGAAAATCTCAAACGACAACTCCAGGACGAAGAGGTACGCCCCTCGATCGCGCAGACACTCCAGCCCCTCGATGGATATCAACTGAGAATCCACGATCATCGCAGCAGCCGCGATTGCACCGTGATTGACGATCTGGAACTGGTCGAAATCAGCAAACACTTCACACCGGGAGAACATTGGTTCCACGTCGAGCGACGCATCGCGCGCAACGAACTGTTCGTCACCTCGGGAGGATTCTCGCAGCGAGTTGTCGCCGAATGGAAGCGTCTACTCCCGGCGTACAGGGTGTTTTGCTGGCATTCGACCAACGACCGTTTATTCGCCTGAAGACCCGGAATGGAGAGCCCCACCTGAGGCATATCGTTGACCTCCGGATGGAGTGGCGCTTGCTCTGAAGGTACACTATCGAAAGAAAGAGGAGGGTCCACTTTTGCTCGCCAGCACGCTTCTGCCTCTTCTTCTGGCCACGCCGATCGGTTTGCTCGCTGCCGATCACAGCGGAGAAAATGTTCCCAATTTTTCCTCCGAGGTCCGTCCCATCCTGTCTCGCCACTGTCTCCCCTGTCACGGACCCGATGCGAAGACTCGTAAAGCAGATCTACGCCTCGATCTCAAAGAAGGCCTGCTCGGGGTCGTGGAAGCGGGAGATCTGGACGCCAGCGAGCTGGTGGCGCGGATCACCACCACCGATCTCGACGACCGAATGCCCCCGCCGGAACACTCCGAAGCGCTCGACGCTGGCGAAATCTCAACCCTCAGTCGCTGGGTCACTGGTGGAGCCATCTGGCAAGGACACTGGTCCTTCACCACCCCACAACTGCCTGAGATCCCCGACCAGAATCGCCACAACCCCATCGATGC
>JBBWWE010000039.1:0-2104 GCA_050256595.1 Planctomycetota bacterium | reverse complement strand
TCTTTGCGGCGCCTTCACTCGATGGAGAGGGTAAGCCGACCGGGATACCCGTTCGGATTGGCGAGCCATTCTTCGTCGACTTCGGCAAAAACATGGAGCACTCCCCCGATGGCAAGGCCTATCTCATAGCGCATGGAGCGACTGCGCAGGAAGCTGACCCATTGGCGCGTCGCGCCCACTGGAACATGGGCGATGAGGCCTATCTACTGCGTGTCACACCGAGCCCGGAAACCATCAACGACGCGAGCAGGTACGAGTTCTTTGCCGGACACGACGAGGACGGCCAACCGGCCTGGACGCGTGAGCGTGCGAAGATGAAACCGCTCATCGAGTGGAAGGGCCGGGTCGGTCCCACCTCGATCACCTACAACCCGTACCTGAAGCGGTATCTGTTCTGCATCACCGATGGGAGGGCGAATCACGGCGCCTACGACACATACATCCTCGAGTCACCGACCATCACGGGGCCGTGGAAACTGGTGGTGTTCATGGAGCACTTCGGCGAAGAGGGCTACTTCGTGAACATCCCGTCGAAGTTCATCGGCAAGGACGGTCGAACGGCCTGGCTGTGCTACGCCGCTAACTTCAGTGTCGGGATGCCGGACCCTCCCCCGCTTGAATCCAGCCCGCCCGGCAGCCGGTATGGAATGAACCTGCAGCAGATACGACTGAGAGTGAAGAACTAGACGGTCCAGCCACCCCGGAGTTATACGCGCTCGTACTCCATCAGGTAGCCCTGGAAGAGGCGCAGGTGTTCCTCTTCATCCGCCAGTAATCTCACGCACAGATCTTCCGTGACAGGATCATCGTCACACATCTTGATGATCTTCTTGTAGTGAGCAACGGCGTTTGACTCGGTTTCGATGACTCCGCGTATGACACTCAGAACGTCTGTCGGATCATCTCCAGGCTGCAGAGACTTCTGCTGTGGAGCAAAATCCATACTGCCGGGGATGGTGCCTCCCAGGATGTGAATCCGGCGAGCCAGATCCTGAGCGTGTTGAGTCTCCTCGAGTACATCTGCAGCGAGGGATTGTTTGATGGGGTCTGCCTTGGCTCCGACGAGATTGGTGGAAGAGGAGATGAAGTTGATGACTGCTTCCAGTTCCATCCAGTAGGCACGGGTCAACTCGGCGATCAGTTCTTGATTCAACTTCAACCCCTTCCCCTCGGGACATATCGTGATCTGGAAGACAGTCTACCAAAAAAAATCGACCGGGGCGCACTCCTGTCGCCCCGGTCGTTCCTGAAGACCCGGCCCGTAAGCCGATCCAAACTTCTTGATACCCATACGGTACGGTCTAGCGCACCACGAGGTTCACCATGCGGCCTGGCACCCACACAAACTTGGCGATCTCCTTGCCATCGGTGTACTCCTGGACGCGTGGATCAGCAAGAACTTGTTCGCGGATCTGATCCTCGGTGATCTCCGGGGGTACCTGTAGTTTGGTTCGCACCTTGCCGTTGATTTGTACCGGAACTTCGACCATTTGCTCCTGTAGCCACGCAGAATCGGCCACAGGGAACGGTTCCCACATCAGAGATTCGCCGTGACCCAGCGCCTTCCACAATTCCTCGGCCAGATGCGGTGCGTACGGAGCCAGCAGCAGGCAGAAAGGTTCGAGAATGGCACGAGGGCGCGTTTCCATCGGGTTCAGTTCGTTGACGAACGTCATCATCTGGGAGATGGCCGTGTTGAAATGAAGCGCCTGGGTGTCTCGATCGACCTTGTCGATGGTCTTGTGGAGGATACGCATCTGTTCATCGGTCGGTTGCGTCTCCAAAGTGTCATGAAGTTGGTCATCCTGATCGAAAAACAGCCTCCACACCCGATCCAGGAAGCGACGCGCGCCCATCAGACCACCGGTCGACCATGGTTTGTCCGCCTCGATCGGTCCCATGAACATCTCGTAAACCCGCAGTGAGTCTGCTCCCTGATCCGCGATCACATCGAGGGGATCGATGACATTGCCGAAGCGCTTCGACATTTTGCGGTGGTCTTCACCGAGGATCATGCCCTGGTTGACCAGTTTCGCGTACGGCTCATCGACGGGGCAGACACCGATGTCGTGGAGAAACTTGGTCCAGAAGCGTGAGTAGAGCA
>JBBWWE010000038.1:0-2217 GCA_050256595.1 Planctomycetota bacterium | reverse complement strand
AAGATCACTGCAGCGGTGCTGGCCAAGGAGCGGGAATGGGATCTCACCATCCAGCAGGAGAAGTCTGACTTCGAGGTCCAGATTGCTACCATCATGGCCGCTGCAGATCTGTACGACAAGACGACCCGTGCCGAGGGAGATGCAGAGCGGGATATCGCCATCGCCAACGGAACCCTGGCGGTGGAGAAGGCGAGCGCGCTGCGAGATGAGTTGCGCAATGCTGCTCTCGACTCGACAGGCGGACGCATCTTGCTGGCGCTTACGGCGGTGGAAAATCTGAACATCCCCGAGGTGATCCTCAACAGCGACGATCCAGCGGTACCGATGCTGCTCGATCTATCTCAGATGACCAGATTATTTGTCGGAGGTTCACCACCGGTTCCGGCTCCAACCGGGGACTGAGCGGGACGGGCCTGCTTGCCTCAGCCAGCAGAGATCTGGGCGAGGCGGACCAGGCTCGAGACCTGTGGACGCGGGATCCGGATGGTAGAGACTCGGGGCCAGTGGCCGAAACGGCGTGCCCGCTGGAGCCACTGTTCGGCGTTCTCGTCGCTCACTGCTGGGTCGTGCTGATCTGCATCGTGCAGGATCACCTCGACATCATCCTCGCTGTGACAGCGACCGATCCATGTACATCCGTCATGCTGGGAGACCACCACGGTGATGCCGTGTAACTCTCCCATGTCATCGTGAAATGTACCCATTGCTCTATCCCGCTCACCTCTACGCACTCGAGGGTGCGCAGTGCTCCTCGAAGGCATTGACGATATCGAGTGCGATCGTTTTCGGATCACGACCTTCGATCATGTGGCGAGGGAGAAACCAGACCAGTTCTCCGCCCTGAAAGAGCGCCATCGACGGACTGCTGGGAGGAACCTGGCTGCAGTGTTCACGGGCGCGTTCAGTGGCCTCGGTATCCTGGCCGGCGAACACGGTTCCGATCCGATTGGGACCAACTTCCGACTGGAGAGCCAGCAGTGCTCCGGGGCGAGCCCCTCCTGCTGCACAGCCACAGACGCTGTTGATGATGACGAAAGCGGAGCCGCCATCGGGACTCAGGAACTCATCGACCTCGGTTGCGGAATTCAGTTCCGTTACCCCGTGGTCGGAGAGTTCGCGACGCATAGGTGCGACCAGTTCTTCCGGGTATGGCATTCGTGAGATCCTTTCTGCCGGAGACAGTGTTCCGACCGATGGTAACGATGCTAACGGTAGTCATGAAGGAGTACAACCAGACCCGACCGGGTCTTCAGGATCCTTTACATCAGGTTTTTCCCGGTGCCGGTTCGGTCGGCTCGACCTCGGTAGAACAGCAGGAGCCGTCATCGGCACCATCGGGATCATCGGTGGGTACTCCGAACACCTGTGACATGAAAGAGCGAGGCCCCTTGCGGAATATGCTGGCTCCAAACAGCAATCCGACGGTCAACAGCAGAAGGTTGGCGAAGGAAGCGATCTGGTTGGCCGATCCGGTGTCCGGATCGTGATCATGTCCGGTGTCAAGGTTTGCGACGTTCGCGGTCACTTCCGGGATGAACGCGTTGACGACATAGCCGCAACCGATGGCTCCGATTCCGACGGCGACGGCGAACAGGATGGCGGCCTTCTTGCCATGCATCGATCCAAGGATGCCAAAGGTGGTGATGTTGGTGGCGGGACCGGTGAGCAGAAAAGCGATGGCCGCTCCGGGAGAGGCTCCCCCGAAGATCAACACCGCGGCCAGAGGAGTGGCACCACTGGCACAGACGTAGACGGGCAATCCTAGCAGTGCGAAGGCGGGGACTTCCAGCGCTCCGGGGATGGAGGCGAAGAACTCGCCGTCTTCGACCAGCGGCTTGAGGGCTGCCGCCAGCGCCAATCCGAATACGATCCATGGCGCCGTGTTGTCGACCAGGTCGCCGAGACCCACTCGTAATCCCTGCCGGAGGCGCTCAGGAAGGCTCTGCTGATCGCTCTCCTCGACGGTCTCGATATCTCCCGGCGAAATCGGCGGGATGAAACGGACCGCCAGCAGGCCGACTGTCAGTGCCAGTACTGCGGCAGTGATGATCCTGGCGATGGCGAATGGAGTATCGACCAGCTGGAATGACAAGAAGATGGCGTCGATTCCCAGTTCCGGTGTGGCCAGAAGAAGTGTCACGGCTGCCGCCGTCGGAACCCCCTTGTTTACCAGGCTCCTGTAGAGCGGCAAGATTCCACAGGAACAGATGGGAAGTG
>JBBWWE010000037.1:0-4463 GCA_050256595.1 Planctomycetota bacterium | reverse complement strand
CGATCTCGATCAGGAAAAAGAACACATAGACAGGCAGCAGCAAGATCCAGTTTCCCAGAGCCAGCAATCGATCGAGTGCTCCCGGGCGGTTTGGCCCGTCGGAGTTGATCTTGCCGAAAGCATCCGCCAGTTCCTGACCGGTCAACGGTGTCGATCCTGCAGTGGATCCGGAGCCTTCGGCAGGACCAAGATACGCCTCGATGGCCCGCCCTAACGTGGCATCGAGGGTCGCCTCCACCCGTCGGGCGAGCGCCTCGTTGGGATCCTCCTCGGTGTTGTCGCCGAAACGACGAGCGACGCGGTCCTTCCAGCGCTTGAAGCCGATCGCCGCACCGGGAAAATCCCGTTCCAGAATGTCTTCTGCCTCGCGCACCCAGCCGGGATCGTAGGCACCATCAGCATCCTGATCGATGAACCAGATGCCGCTATCCGGATCTTGCAGGGCATCCGGAGTGGTTGCCTGGTCGGTGCCAAGGGGCGTATCTCCCGCCAGTTTCCTGACCAGAGTCGAGCCCCCCCGCGCCAGTGCCACGGAGCCCGCCAGCACAGATCCCAGCAGAATCACCGTGGCGATGGTGAAGATGAGAATCACTGCAGGGATTCTCTTGATACCTTTTCGTTGCAGGGCATCGGCGAACGGATCGAGGATATAGGCGATGAAAAAACCGGCCAGTAACGGTGCGAAGATCGATCGCAGCGTGATCATCAAGGTGATCGCCACGATGGCGACCACCCCGTAGGTCAGCGGCTTCAGGAAGCGCTGCGGTATGATGCGATCCACTCGTCTTTCTCCTGACAGTACTCCAGCTGTGGCTCGATGGCGAAAACCTCGTTAAAGGACAGACCGCCGAAGCCGCAATCGAAGTCATCGATCTGGTCAGAATCCTTTTTACCGAGCAATTGATGCTCGATCAGGTTAAAGACCATCGCCCCGATATCTTCTGTGCCATCGATTCCCCAGGACTCGAAAACACAGTCGGCCAGACAACCGAACTCCAGGATGGCAAATTGACGCACCGATTCCAGTAACTCCTGGGCCTCGACGTGGTGAATCTCCCCGGTCTCGATCAATTCATGGGTCTCGAGACGATGAACGTGGCGTACCGAATGATCGAGGGCATCGAAGAGAAAGGCATAGGCTTCTTGGGGATACTGCGAGAATTCTTCTAGCATCACGGCGAAGCGCTGCTCGGGTGCTGCATCCGTCACGGGACGGCCTCCCGGTCCGGGATCCCCGCGCGGCGAGCGGTTTCCAGTCGGACCATGTGGGCGAATGGTAGAAGGTCGAACTTTTCCAGCAAGTGGATCGGGACTCAATTCGGGTTCTGAATCGCACAACTCCTGGACAATCACGACCCCTGGGGTGGTTAGCCTCAGGCAACCCCAAGGGATCGTGGCAGACGAAAACGGAGTTCTGCCGGATCCTGGGCCGAAAGGATCAGCGCAGCGGCCTCGAGGGCCAGATCGGGAGAGCCGGACCATTCGACATGTCTGGCCACCTGCGCCAGCAGAGTCGCCCGCTCAGCAGCAAGCCGCCGACTCATCACATCTTGACCGCGATAGGCCCAGATCCCATCGGCGAGCAGGCCGATGGTGGCCAGTACCGCTTCTCGATCGGGCTTGCCCCCATCCTCGCTGGAGAGCGCCACCAGATCGCGCGGATCATCCGGTGGTGATGAGATGATCGCACAGAAGCGCTGCTCGCCCCCACATCTTTCGATCGCCTCGAACAACGACAGGGCAGCTCCCGGTCTTCCACCGGTCCCCTGGTAGAGTCGTTCGGCCATCTCTCCTTCGAGTTGATGGAGTTTGAGCACCACCAGAAATGGTGTCAGTGCCAGCGGTCCCATCGTCACTCTCTGGCAACGTGAAACGACGGTGGTCAGTAACTGGGCAGGTCGATGGGAAACGAGCAGGAATACGGCACCAGCGGGAGGTTCTTCGAGAATTTTCAGCAGCGCATTGGCAGCCGCTTCTGCCAGCCGCTCGGCCGGTTCCACCAGAACCACCCTGGGTTCGCCACTGCGGAGCGACAGAAATCGAAGCATCTCACGGATCTGGCCAATATCGATGCCCCGACCTTCACCTGGAGTGAGAATCTGCAGCCCACCATGATTGCCCGAGGTCACGGCCAGACAGGAACCACAATCCCCACACTTCTCCACCTCGGTCGCTGCCGCCGAATCCACTCCGGAATGCGGACACAACAAGGCAGCAGCCACCTGGCGTGCCAGCAACCCCTTGCCCACCCCCTCGGGACCCGCCAGCAGGTAGCCCTGGGCGATTCTTCCGCGCTTCAAGGCGAGGCAGAAGCCTTCTCTTGCCAGTTCGTGCCCGAGAACTTCATCGAAGGCCAACGACCACCTCCTGCTCGATCCGGGCGGCCACATCATCGGCACTACCGCTACCATCGATCCGGACGATCCGATCGCCGGGAATCCCCTTCACCTCGCGAAAGGCACTGGTCGTTTTTTCATGGATGCCCGGTCGTGACTCGAAACGATCTGCGCTGGCGGTTCTCTTGTCTATTCTGTGCTGCAAATCCTCGGCGCTGATCTCGATAACGATGTTGAGTCCCGGACGTTTTTCACCGATGACCGCCTGACAGAGTTCGGCAGCACGTTCTTCTCCCAGTTCACCGGCGATGCCCTGGTAGACCACGGTGGAGATGTGAAAACGATCGGCGATGACCCACTTTCCTTCGGCCAGTGCCGGTTCGATCACTTCTACAAGCAACTGAGAACGTGACGCGAGAAACAGCAGCGCTTCCGCCTCGGCACCGAGCGGTTCATCTCCATCGAGAAGAATTTCTCGCACCCGTTCTCCGAGCGAGGTGGACCCCGGCTCTCTCACGGTGACCACTTGCTCTCCCCGGTCCCGCAGCGACTGCGCCAACCGATCGACCTGTGTCGACTTGCCACAACCATCTGGTCCTTCGAGTGCGATGAAGCGGGACATCATGACAGCGGAACCTGGGCATCGGCCATGTAGGATGAACGGACAAAAGGACCCGAGAAGACCATCGAGAATCCGATCTCTTCTCCGATACGCCGCCATTCATCAAATTTGTCGGGATGGACGTACTGCTCGACCGGCAGGCTGTCCGGATCGGGTTGCAGGTACTGACCGATGGTGACGATGCGAACGCCACAACCGTGGAGATCGTGAAGCAGTGCGTGGACCTCTTGGTCGGTTTCCCCCAGCCCCAGCATCAGTCCCGATTTCACCCACATCCTCGGATGACGATCATCCGGTTCACCACACTCGGCGACCCGCGCTAACAGATCGAGACTGCGCTGGTAGCGAGCTCCCGGTCTCGTTTTGAGGTACAGAGATGGCACCGTCTCGATGTTGTGATTGAAGACATCCGGGCGCGCCGCAATCACTCGATCGATCGGCTCGGGGCAACCACGAAAATCAGGGGTCAAAACCTCGACCTTGACCCCCGGGATGTGGGCACGAATCTCCTCGATGCAGCGAACGAAGTGGCCACTCCCTTGATCGGGCAAGTCATCGCGGTTCACCGAAGTGACGACGACATGCTTGAGTCCCAGTTCAACGGCAGCTTCGGCAACACGCACCGGTTCTTGTGGATCGGGAGCAACCGGTACTCCTCCTCGCACCGAACAGAACGGACAGGAGCGCGTACAGCGATCGCCCAGCACCAGGAAGGTCGCGGTGCCACGCGACCAGCAGTGGTTGCGATTGGGGCAGCGGGCTTCCTCGCAGATGGTATGGAGGGATCGCTCCTGCAGCGTGGTCGCCGTCGACTGGCCCCGGGCACTGCGAGACAGCGGCATACGCAACCATGGCGGCAGCCGTTTTCTGTCCCAGCGCTGGCGGCGGGAACCTCGATCGAGCACGTCACTGGAAATCATCGGATCCTCCGGATTGGCGATGGAAGCGTTGCAGAAAACACCCTAGCCCGCCACCGGTTCGGTCTCAAGCAACGCCGGGAGTTCTCACCGATCCCACCCGATCATTTACGGGCGGCCAGTACCTCGCGCAGAGCCGGTAGAGCGCTCTTCATCGCATCACGTCCGGCCTCGACGAGGCTCGAGAGGTTCCTGAAATCGCTCCAGGTGCGGACTCCGACGCGCGGGCGGACCACGATATCGGCTTCTTCCAGTTCGTTTTCCGTCAGCCAGTTGCGAGCGATGCTGGCCACCCGTTGGAGTGACCCCAGACCGGTCTCGATGTTCCTGGTCGGGAGTAATCTGCGCGATGGATCGATGGCGAGCACTACCGATTCCGGATCGGAAGCGCGCGCTGCTGCCACCGGCACGCTCGAGACCGCCCCGGCGTCACACAGCAACATCCCCTCATGTTCTACCGGTGGAAAGACCCCGGGTAATGAGCACGATGCTTCGACCGCATGTGCCAGGTGTCCGGAGCGAATCGTCACCAGTCTCGCTTCTCTGAGATCCAGAGCGACCACCTGAAAGGGAATCCGACAGTCATCG
>JBBWWE010000036.1:0-5486 GCA_050256595.1 Planctomycetota bacterium | reverse complement strand
GCCATGTTCCTTCAGGTTCTCCTGCAGGTTTCCTAGACTTTCGATGTTCTCGTCCATCTTTCCACGTTTGGAGTCAGCGACGAACACGACCCCATCGGCTCCCTGAAGAACCAGTTTTCTGGTCGAGTTGTAGTAGACCTGACCCGGGACGGTGTAGATCTGGAACTTCGTTTTCATCCCCGCAACCTGTCCCAGGTTCAGGGGGAGGAAGTCGAAGAACAGGGTTCTGTCACCTTCGGTAGCGATGCTGGTCAGGTCGCCGACACTGTTGCCAGGTGCTTTCTGGTGAACTACCTCGAGGTTCGTGGTCTTTCCACTGAGCCCCGGACCGTAGTACACGATCTTGCAGTTGACTTCCTTCAGCGCGAAGTTGATCTGTACCATTGTTTTCTCTCCATGATCTTCATCGATTCCATCGACTGTTCAGATTCGTAATTCCAGGACACCACTCAGGCGCCTTGCGATGCTCCGAATTTCGACAAGGCCAGTATTCAATTCGAGTCCGGGATGTGTGAGGACGGCAAGTGTGGCTCCATCGACACCGATGAGGAGCAGGTTGCCGCCTTCGGCTTCCAGTACAACTTCATGAGGTTCGCCCTTGCCGCAATGAACCGCAGCACGGCTCACGGCGAGCCTGGATCTGGAGGCGAATGCCGCGACGCATTCTTCGTCGAGTCCTGATCCGAGCAGCGCTGCTGCTGGCAGGCCGTCATCGGTCATCACCATGCTTCCCATGATGCCGGGAAGTTCGTTGACCTTTTGCAGCAGTTTCTTCATCGGCTCGTCTCCCTGGATCGTTGTCTGTCGATCCACCGGGACAGGGATTCTTCGTGAGAATGTCGATCGCTGTGGCAAAAGAGCATGCCGTCCGATTCAGCCACTCCGATGAGGAGGGTTCCGTTGCCACGAGCGGTGACCTTGGAGAACTGTCCGAGTCCCATTCCGGGGGTGGCACTGCTCAAGGTCCCGGCGAGTACCGAAAAGAGTTCCGCGGTATCTGCGTCCTGGTCGGCGCTGGCACTGGTTGCGGTGACGGAACGATTTTCGTCGAGTTCCCACACCTTGACGCCCTCCGGACAGGGGATGGCACCGATGCCTTCTTCGAAATGCACGGGGGAAGTTCCGGTTTCCCAGCGAAGGAACAGTTCCTGGATGTTCGAGGTGTTCTCAGCAGGAATCCTCGAGGTGAGAGCCTGCATCGCTAGCACCATCGGATCCTCCGGAGACACCTTCTCTATCGGTCGTAAAACTTTGGCAGCTGCGACGGGAGCGCGCAGCAGCAGTAACAGCATCGCCAGTAAACGCAAGCATTCGGTGTGCCCTGGCTTTAACTGACACGCCTTGGTCAGGTATCTCAGTGCGTGAAGTCCTGCTACCGCATCATTTTGACGACGGAAGCGACGCAAATAGGTCCGGGCGATGGCGAGATAGCCTTCTGGATCACATGGGTCTTCCTGGATGGCTGCGCGGGCCCAGAGAGTGGAACCGGTCGCATCGCCGAGGCGATCGAGTGCCTCTGACAGACGCGATGCTTCGAGTGCTGTGTAGTTCAGTTCGGCCGCGTCCTTGAGTATTCCGAGTGTTTCACGCGCCCGGCTTCGCTCGATCTGGTCGAGTTCGATTTCCCCCGCTTCCCAGGGGTGGAATCTGACGGTTCCGGCGCGAAGCAGACGGACTGCTGCCAGTCGTTCACCGCAACCAACCTGATCACGCACTCTATCGAGAAGGCGTGCCTCACAACCGCTGGCGAACAGCCGTGAGCCGTTCGATTCAGAGTTATGGGGTGGTTTCATCCAGGTTTCGATGATTCCCAAGTTGCCTCCGGTATTGTCGTGGTTATGCCGAAATCGGGGCCAGGTATGCATCAAAGACTACGATGAGTTCTCAGCAGGCGACAAATCGCCATTGCCCGTCCTAGAGGTCGAATGGCAGCAAATCCCTGTTTGGGTCACCTCCCGGCGCTGGATGGGCGGCTCCCCTTGAGGAAAGATCGTGACGCTGCGGGACGAAGCGGCGACTCGGTGCCTTGCGACCGGCCCGCTCTGCTGATTACGATCCCCCCGCGCTAGCCCGATTCACGAGAAGGAACCCCATGAACGATAACCCGAAAGCCCGACTGATCATCGATGCCAGCGAGAGGGAGCCGGATCTTCTGTGGGCTTCTGGTTTTCTGGCAGTGGATACCTTCACCTGGCTGGAGGATTCGCGCGGAAGCGCCATCATGCTCACCGATCTCGAGTTCGGACGAGGAGAAAAGGAAGCCAACGTCGACGAGGTGGTTTCCTATTCGGCGATGGACGAGTTAGCTCGCGGTGACAACCAGCAGCCGGTTCCGTTCGAACAGATTGTTCTCACCATGTTGCGCAGCAGAGAAGTGACCGAGGTCGATGTCCCGGCCCGTTTTCCAATCAAGGTGGCCGACCATCTTAGAGCCGGAGGCATCACGGTAACTCCGTGTGCCGATCCTTTTTTCCCGCGCAGAGCCATCAAGCGTGCCGATGAGATCACCTTCATCGAACAATCGCAGGCGGCCACCGAGGCGTCGATGGAGATGGCCATCGATGCTGTGGCCCGGAGCGAACCGGGAAACGACGGTGCGCTGCAACTCGATGGTGAAGCCCTCACTTCCGAGCGTCTCAAAGGGATGGTCCGTTCCTTTCTGCTCGAAAGAGGATTCCAGATCCCTTCCTTGATCATCGCGCCGGGGGACCAGGGCTGTGACCCGCACGATGTGGGAAGTGGCCCGCTTCATGCGGGGGAGACCATCATCATCGACATCTATCCCCAGCACATGACTCATCGCTACTGGGGGGACATGACGCGCACCGTGGTCCGGGGCGCAGCCACGGATGAGCAGAAACAAATCCATGCGGCGGTGCGAGAAGCCCAGCAGAGGGCCATCGATCTGATCCGGCCTGGTGCCAGTGGAGATGCCATCCATCGCGAAGTGCAGGAAATCTTCCTCAAGGCCGGATTCGCGACCGAGAAACGCGACGGAAACTGGGTCGGGTTCTTTCACGGCACCGGCCATGGACTGGGACTCGATATCCATGAACCTCCGCGGATTGCTCGCAACGGTCCGATCCTCGAGGAGGGCATCGCCGGGACGGTCGAACCGGGACTGTATTATCCAGGTATCGGAGGCTGTCGAATCGAGGATGTGGTGATCGTGACGGCAGACGGTTGCCGCAATCTCAACCGGGCCTCGAAGGAACTGGAGGTTTAGTCTCGATGGATGCGAGTCGGATCCCGTCGATCGCGGAGTGGTATCACGAGGAGACGAAATATGCTCCGAGCACCATCGGTTTGCTCCCGCGTCCCGATTTCGACCAGCAACCGTTGCCCTGGAAAGAGTGGCACTCGAGCGAACCCATCGATCTCGTTCCCTATCTACCCTTTTCCGATTTCCCGCTCGGGCCGGCGCCCGATCAGGAGCCACTCGATCCGGGGAGTATTTCCGAGTTTGTCGGAGCACTATCACGGATCCTGTACTACACCAATGGTGCCACCGGCATCCTGGATAGCGCTGAGGGCCATCAGATTTTCCGCGCCTCTCCATCTGCCGGGGCGCTCTATCCGACCGACATCACACTGGCACTGCGAGGGATCCGTGGCCTGGAGGATGGCCTGTTCGCCTATTCGGTACTTCGTCACCAGTTGGTGCCTCTGTTCGAGGGCAACGTTGTGCCGGGGATCGCCCAGGCGTGCTGGGACCATCCTGCCTACGACAGCATTCACGCGGTGGCGATCCTGAGTGGCATCTGGCAGCGCTCTCGCTGGCGCTACCATGATCGCGCCTATCGCAGGATCCTGCTCGATACCGGTCATGTGCTGGGAAATCTGGTCCATGCAGTGCGCCAGGAGGGGCTACAGGCGGTTCCCATCGCCGGATTCGAGGATTCGAAACTGCAGAACTTGCTGTTCATCGATGAAAAGGAGGAAGGTGCCTTGGTTCTGGTGCCGCTTTGCCGCGCGGAGGATGTCGGTAGTTCCGATGGCCTGAGGGCGTCGGTTCGGCGTTCGGAACGGTCGCAGGCACCTCCTGATCTGGATGCCGACACCATCCTCTCTGTTCATGAGACCAGTTCCATCATCCGCGATGCGCCCGTGGCTCGTCCGCCGGAGCCTCCCGTATGTGCCGTTGCTGAACCCGATGATCAGGTAATTTCGCTCGAAGAGACGCTATCCAATCTTTCGAGCGAGTTTCCGGACATCATCGTTCGAAGAAGATCGACCCGTAAGTTCACCGGATCGAAACTGGAGCGCCAGGACATCGCCCGGGTGCTCGATTTCGCTCATCGTTTTGCTTCTCCGGGACCGGTGCGTTATCTCAGTGCCCGAAGCGCGCTCGAAGTGCATCTCGTTTGTCATCGAGTGGCAGGAGTGGATTCCGGCATCTGGCGTTATATCCCCGACGAACACGAGCTGCGTCTGGTTCGGGCGGGAGATTATCGCCGTCAGGTACAGGAAGCCTGTCTCGGCCAGGATCTCGCCGGAGATGCCGCCTGTCTCGTCATCTACAGTGCGGATCTTCCCGCGGCAGTCGAGGTGTGGGGGGATCGGGCCTATCGCTATCTGCACCTCGATGCAGGTTTTCTCGGTCAGCAACTGAACCTGGCCTGTATCCACCAGCAACTGGGTGTCAGCGGCATCGCTGGTTTCTTTGATGACGCGTGGAACAAGATCCTCGATCTCGCTCCGCAGCAGGCGATCACCTACGTCACGGCGATCGGGCAGCCGGCCGATGGCCAGTAGTTCGCCGTGAACACGTCGATACGGTGGTTTTTGTCCAATTTCGCCGAGGATGGGAAGATCCCGAGTTGAATGCGGGAGGAAGTAAAGGAGACTGCCTAGAAGCAAGCAGAAGAGCTCGATCAACGGTTCGAGGTCTTCTTGAGAGAGGGAATCGAAGTTGCGGCTGGATCGATAAGTTATTTTATTCAGAGTGGTTATGATTCTTTGCTGAGTGGCTGTGGTTGCGATTTCGGAGATCTGCGGATCTTCCCTGCTTCCGGTAATGTCAGTCTGTGGAAAACTTTTCTCCTGAAAATGGTGATTTCATCGGAAGAGGCCTTGCCACTTTCCTCATTTCTGTCTCTCCTATCGCCATTGAGGCGGGGGCCGAAGGCTCCGGGAGGCATGTCCGGCTTCTCCGATCCCCGCTTTCGCCGCAAGGGATAGTGAAAGTAAACAAGGGAGACCCCTCAGGATCGACGGCAAGTCCGCCGGAGTGAGAGGGGAAGAAAGGGTAGACATGAACAAGAGCATCTTGCTCGGCCTAGTACTGGCCTTGATGGTTCCGGCCGTCGCTCTGGCGGACGGAGTTACAGTTAATGGTGATGTACGTCTGCGGTGGGAATACGCTGGTGCAGAGTTAGGTGGGCTTAGTGCTTCCACCAACGACACCAATGCTGTGCTTAATATCGGGATTGGTGGAACCGTGAGTGAAAGCATCGGGTACACCGCAAGCCTGCGTCATGCCATGG
>JBBWWE010000035.1:0-5553 GCA_050256595.1 Planctomycetota bacterium | reverse complement strand
ATGCTGGGGATGGGACTCAATGACTACAGCGACCGGAAACGAGATCAGGCCAACTCGCCCGAGAGACCGATTCCTGCCGGAAAGATCTCGACCAAGGCCGCTCGGAGAGTGCTCTCCCTGCTGTTCATGGTCGTCGTCTCTGTTGTGATCTGGATGCCTTCCGAGGCCCAGATTTTCGCCTCGGCAGCGATTGCCTGCGTGCTTCTTTACGATCTCTTTTTGAAAGAAATCCCGCTTGTCGGTCCGCTGGCGATGGGAGGAGTCAGAACTTCCATCGTGCTGGTGGGTGCCGCCTTTGCCGGGGCCGCCGCCGACTTCACGACGCTGCCACACGCTGTCGAGATCGGTCTCTTCACTGCCGCTATTACTCACTTTTCCCAGGAAGAAGAACGTGGCAGATCCCGGTCGCTGCAACTGCGCTTCTTGCTGGTGTGCCTGGTGGTGGTCTTCTCCTACAGCCTACTCAGAGCGCCCGCGCTGGCGAACATTTCCGTCACCGTGGTCATACTCGCCTGGCTTGTGGCGGTCGGATTTCCGAGCCGTCGGCGACCCGCATCCGCTTGCACATTCGGACTGCTCACTGCCCTACCACTGGTTGATCTGAGGGCAGTCGTTACCTACCCTCAACTGCTGGTTCCTGCGCTCATCGTATTGAGTTGGGTCCTGTTGCGTCCGTGGACGTTACTCGGGAATCCCGAACCATCTTCTAGGAGGTCCCAATGAAGGTCGTCGTCATCGGTTCTGGAGGTCGCGAACACGCCATCTGCTGGCAACTTGCCCGATCTCCCCGCATCGAGCAAATCATCGCCTGCCCGGGGAATCCCGGTATAGAGAAGATCGCCACCTGCTGGAGAGATAGTCATCCGATCGCCAATCCCGACGCCTTCATCGAGCGCTGCAAGGCCGAGCAAGTCGACCACGTCATCGTCGGGCCCGAGGCCCCTCTGGTTGCCGGCGTCGCCGATCTTGTCCGAGCCGCAGGAATCGCCTGTTTCGGGCCGGGTGCTGCCGCCTCGCGGCTCGAGGGATCCAAGGCCTATTCCAAGGATTTCATGGAACGACACCGCATCCCGACCGCGGCACACCGCACCATCCAATCCACCGAAGATCTCGATCCCGCCCTCGATGAGTTGCCCGAGCAGGTTGTCGTCAAGGCCAGCGGTCTCGCTGCGGGTAAAGGTGTCATCGTCTGTGATGATCGAACCGAAGCGGATGCTGCCGCACGGGCGATGCTTTCGGGAGAATCGTTCGGCGAGGCCGGCAAGACCGTGGTCATCGAAGAAAGACTGTTCGGGCCCGAGGTCTCGGTACTGGCTGTAGTCCGAGGAACCGATGTATTGCTGCTGCCTCCGGCTCAGGACCACAAGCCGCTCCTCGATGGCAACCTCGGTCCCAATACCGGCGGCATGGGTGCCTTTTGTCCCGGAAATATCGTTGGCCCGGAAGAACTATCGCAGATACGCACCCAGGTCTTCGAACCAACGCTCGAAGGACTGGTCGCGGATGGGATTGAGTATTCAGGAGTGCTCTACGCCGGCTTGATGTGGACGCAGGTGGGGCCACGTGTCCTCGAATACAACTGCCGACTCGGGGATCCGGAAACACAACCAGTGCTGATGCGTATGCAGGGTGATTTCGCCGACATCCTCGAAGCAACCGCAGGCGATGGCCCGTCCGGAGCATCGGTTACATGGGATGACCGTACAGCTCTATGCCTGGTACTGGCCTCCGAGGGCTACCCCGCAGCACCGCATAAAGGTCAGGTCATCGACGGAGAGATCTACAGTGCCATCGAGGACGACATCCAGGTCTTCCACGCCGGAACCACTTCAGACGATCAGGGCAGATGCCTCGTCTCCGGGGGCCGTGTGCTTGGGGTCACTGCAATGGCGGACTCCCTGGCCGAAGCCAGGGAACTCGTTTACGACAAAGCCGCCAGGATTCACTTCGAAGGAAAAATCCATCGATCAGACATCGGCACTTTTTCGGGCAATCTCGAATCATCGAGTTCCCTCTAGAGACATTCACCGTTGCGGCTGAGGTCATGTGACCATGGCTTCAAACAGATCCCTCGGTCGATTCAGATGGCGATGACAACTCGGATTCATCGAGCGGATCGATGTTGCGCCTGAGAAACTGTCTCATCGGACGAAAGATCGCACCGAGTACCGCAAAACGATGCGCCGAATCGAGTCCAGCATCGATGCGCGGAACCAACCCCGTACTCTCATCCTGAACATCCTGGGAACTGAACTGGTGATCCTTCAGCATTCCCTCGGCCGCTTCACCGAGGGGAGCATTTATCTTGAGAAGTACCGCCCGGTTGGCTGCCGTGCGCGCAGAGATGTTCGAGGCGGGATCATGATCGGGGACGTTTTCCATCACCCGGACAACTTTGCCATGTCAATCTTTTGACTCTCGCACAGACGCTCGACCGTCTTTTGTAAATTCGAGAGTCGGGTCGACCGACAGTTGACCTCGATCCGAACCGGACTGAGATCTGCGGGATCCGCTTTCAAACCCAGTTCCTGATAGAGGCTCCGCGAGCGATCGTAAGTCCTCTTGGCCACGGCATTGACGATTTCTACCAGATACTTCATATCCCTCGAATGAGGCAGCATCATCAACGTTTTGCTCTTCGCCTTCATTTCTGTCTGAATTCTCCGGATATCATCCCGGGCATCTTTTTCACAGTAAGCCTGCCAGGTCTTTGGATCGAACTGGCCACCCTTCTGGAATCGGGTCCCGGCAACGGCAGCATCTCTTGCCTGCTCGAAGGAACGCTGGATCTTCAGAACGTCACGAATCCGTACTCGAAAGAACTCCTTGGCCTGAGAAATTTGCTTGTCGATTTCCGAGCTATTACCCAGATCAAACTTTTTTTTCCAGAAGGACTGCTTCCAGGGCGCGGTATCCATCGGATATTTCTTCGGATCTTTCTCCAGAGCGATCTGAACTTCTCGTGGTTGACTGCGTGGGCGAATTTCGGAGCGCAGTTGCAATCCGCCGAGCGCACCTTCCAGGCCCTTCAATTCAATCTCTTGATCGATACGGCGTGAGCCATCCAACTCGATGGGAAAGGCGAATACGATATTGGTTCGCCAGCGGATCTCGAATCCGATCACCGTCTTTGCAGGCAACAAAGGGGCTTTACCAACCAGCCGCAGATTCCACGCTTCCTTGACCTTCTTGATCTGTATCGAGGTCAATTCGATGAAAGTTGGAGGTGGTTTCGGCGGCCCCGAGTCTTCCTGAGCCCAGCAGACGGGACCACAAAGCACCGTCGCTAGTGCAATCGACAAAATCATCGAGATTGAACGGGATTTCATGAATCGCTTTCGTTTTCTTCGGGTGCCAGTCCGATCAACTTGTTGATCTTCTGGACCAGGTCATTGAGATCCGATCCCCGGGGGATCCGGCGGCCAGAGCGTACCTTAACCTCAAGCTTCTCGGGCTTGGTATCGAGCGGAGATGGGCTCAGCCCTTTCGCTGCATACAACTTTTTTGACTCGTTGGTGCTTCGCTTGCCGACTGCTACAGACAGTTCCAGCAAATACGAAAGCGCCAGACGATGAGCAAGGAACCGCGGGTTCTGGAAGTTCTTGCGGATCTCTTCCTGCATCTCGACCAACTCGGAGATCACTTTCTTGTCCATGAAGTCACGCCACTTTTTCTCGTCGAACTCTCCGTTGGCCTTGGTGTAAGCAGTACCGGCCTCGATGGACTTCACACCATCGCGTACTTCAGCATCTCGCTTGGCCATCTTGGTATATCGCTCGATAAACCAGGCGCGGGTCTCTTTCAGCGAAGCTTCAATCTCTTCGGCGGTACCGATGATGAATTGATGACCAAAATGGAACTCGGTCCACGGCGCAGCGGCAGCCGGGAATAAAGTTTTTTCCCGTTCCAGATCCTTGTTGACCTTGGCCGTCTGTTTCTTTGGATCAATCACCGACCGGAACATGTACTTGTCCGGTGATGGCTCCAGTTTCTTGACCAGCAACTCTTCACGGAGTTTTCGATTCGCTGGCAGGGTCACGGTGAAGGTTTGCACCAGTTGACTGCGCCAGGTCAAAAGAAGATCGATTTTGGTCCCGACAGGTATTTTCGGGGCACTGGCAATTATCGTGATGACGTAACGGCCATTTTCTTCATTCTTGGTGACCAATATCTTGGTGAACTCAAGCAGGGTCAGATCTTCCCCGTCAGGACCACGACCCTCCCCTTGCGCCATCACCGACTCGGGTACGACCATGCCACTCGCCAGCAACAAGCAGCAGGCAAGGGCCAGCGAGACCACCAACATGGCCGGAGAGAAAACGCTCCTGGGTGCAGCATTTTGTCGCATTAGAGGGCTCCCTGATCGAATCAACATCATCAGTCCATGATCTCCGTCAGTAGATATTGAGCAGATGGAAGATAAACCGTCAGTGTCACATCATCCAATGCCGGTGTGACCAGGGCGTCCCCGGCATGATCCCCGGTTCCTGCCGCAGCCCTCATCTTGAGCTCGTATCCGAGGAATCCGACATCAAAGTTATCGCCGTAATCCTGGCTGCCGGTCGGGTAAAGCCAGCCCCCGGCAATCAGTTGGTTATTACGTCCACCGTCACCGGAGCCTCCCACGAGTCCACCCGGGTCACCGAGTCGACGCGCAGATTGCTGGCCGTTGACGTTGATCACGCTCATCGTTTCGTCATCCCAATCGACCGGCTTCTGGGCATACAACTTCGGAGCGTAGAGAGTCCAGGTCATATTACGAATCCGCATCCGATTGATGCCATCGGGAAACGGCACCATGAACGTATTGGTGTAGGTGCCTTCTTGCTCGGAGAAGTAACCACTGCTTCGACTGTCGTCCTGGGTGTACTGGCCGAGATAGACGCGAAACTCATCGATGGTTGCGTTCGCCAACACGCGCTTGATCGACGGGGAGCGCAAGGCTCCGAGTTGGTCATAGTTGGTGCCAAACTTGAACAGTCCTTCGGTGGCCACCGCCTGATCGCGATAGAAACCGGCGACCTGGATCTGATCCTTGGGATTTTCTTCGTTGAGAGCACAGAACATCCCGTCACCGATATTGTGATTGACCGCATCGACCTGAACATGATCGAGCCACACCCGGATCCCGGCTGTAGCCGAGTTGTCGTTATAGGAGATGGCCAGGTGATGCCATTCGTGGGCACGCCATCTCGACACATCGACCACCACATCGTTTCGTGCCCAGTACTTCTGTGAATCGGTCTCCGCCTCGTTTCCGGCCTCGACCTCATCTTCATTGCCAATCAGAGGAATCGCCTGAGCGGTGTA
Source organism: Planctomycetota bacterium (assembly GCA_050256595.1). Lineage (GTDB taxonomy): Bacteria > Planctomycetota > UBA8108 > UBA1146 > UBA1146 > UBA1146. The sequence continues at coordinate 243 of JBBWWE010000035.1, read as the reverse complement.
CCCCTTGGCAAACGCCTGGTGATAGTAGAGGCGTGAAACGCGAAGTTGTCCCTCTGTGTTCTTCCAGATCCAGAACTGGGAACCCTCGGAAGCGGTCGGTTGCTGCCCCACCTCGGTCTGAACCTGAGTTGCTCCGATCAATCCGGAGAAGGTCGGGTCGTCGCCATTGAACTCCATCTTGACCCAGAAGGAGACGGCACCGTTGTAGTAGGGCAAGTTGCCGATGTCATTGTTGTAGTTGCG
>JBBWWE010000034.1:0-3050 GCA_050256595.1 Planctomycetota bacterium | reverse complement strand
GTGTCACGCACGAGCAAGCCCTTGTCGGTCATGATCTGCATGAACTTGAGAACCGTCGTATGACCGATCGTCTGGCGCTGGCTGAGATCCTCGAACACATCTCGAACGGTGGCGGTTTTCTTGTTCCAGATCACGTCGAGGATTTTGCATTCAGCCTCGGTGGGTCGTAATGCGGGTTCCCTGCTCGACAAGGGGACTCTTTTCTATTGCTCATGCGGGTCAGAAGTATGCCAATCTACGAAGGACTTCGTCAACATCAAGAAGATTCTGACGAAATTCTTCGTAGGCCGTCACGGATTGCTCCGTGACGGAACCTTCTCGGCATCGAGGCTCAGTGAATCGTCAGGAGCAGGGCAGGCTGTCTGGAGTCGGATCGGGACCCGCGGTGCCGGTCGGCGGCGGTATCGGTGGCGATCCAGGGACAAATAGGGTGTTCAGGAAGTAGATCATGTCCGCCAGGTTGACGCTGCCGGTGTCGTTGGTGTCACACGCCTTCATGCACTGGGGCACAACACCGCCAGCGAACAGATAGGTGAGACCGAAGATCACATCGGCGAGGTTAACGGTCGAATCGAAGTTGCAATCTCCGCGGACGAAGATCGGCTGCTCGAGGAAAGTGATGGTGGCCCCGACCACACCGGGCGCGTACGCCGTACCCTCGAGGATCACCAGGTTATCGACCAGATCGGGTCCAAGACCATCGACGAAGTTCAACTCGCGAGTCTCTCCGTCGACAAATCCGGTTGCTGCAACGGCGAAATCGAACAGCAAGATCGGCTGGTCATCGCCGGCAGGAATCTCCTGGCCCGCAAAGGGTGGTCCGGCATCCATGACGATCTGAGCGGTGATATATCCGGTAGCCGTATCCCCCACATCGACCAGCACCTGTTCTGCACCGAGGGTTCCGGCGACGGTGCCATCGACGGTGACGTCGTTGACATCGAGCAGGTCTCCCGGCAATTGCAGCGAGATATCGTAGGCCTCCACCGGCGCACTGAAGGATGCCAGTAGCGGCATCGATAATGTGGCTTGACCGGCAATTCCGGTGATGTCATCGAGACGCAGGGAGAGCTCGGCAACGGTGACCGAGCAGGTTTCTGCGATGGAAGCGTCACCGGCCAGCACCCCACGCACGCCGTAGCCGTAATCCCCCGCCGCCACGGCGGTATCCTCGAAACTGGTGGTATCGCCGGCCAGGGTGGCGTACGGCAGTCCATTGCGCTCCAGCAGCACCTCGTCGTAGGGCACCGGATTGGTCCAGTTCAGAGCAACACCGTTGGCAGACTGAGCACACGACAGGTTGCTGGGCGATTCGACCAGCGAACCGATCGGTGCCATCACCGGCACGTTGATGGTCGACGGAGTACCCGGCTTGAACAGGGTAACCGTGGCGACACCCAGACTCGGGGGCTGATCGGTGATGATGCGGAAGTTGTACATGAAACCCCAGCGCAACGCGTTGGCATCCTGGTCCTGCAAGAACGATTCAGTACTCCACGTCACCCCTGCCGGAGTCACGTTCGAGTTCCACAGAGCAGTCGAGTAGGGTTCACCGCTGTGATGCGAGATTCCACGATGACCGACCGCGATCAAGTTGGCCAATGAAGATGCAGGAACGTTGAAGGCGCCGGCACAGCGATCCGAGTTCATGTTGTAGAGGGCGTAATCGTAACGCCACTCGCCAGAACCAAGATCGGTCACCTTGTAACCGAGCAGCATCAGACCTTCGCCAGGAACCCGCACCTCTTCGATGACTACCTCAGAGTCGTAGTCTTGCCACGCCTGGATGCCCGGCTGACCTGCCTCGGTCGGAGAACCGGGAATGAAACTGAGCGGGAAAGAGCCCGGAGAAGCCCCGACGGAAACCTGGCGGTAGGCAACGTTGTTATCGCCATTGGACGCCTCTGCGTCATCCGGAGTGACATAGTGGCCGGTGACGAAATAGAGCGATCCTGGATTCAACGCCGGATCGAGCCAGGCTTCAGCAACCTGGAGACGGCGATCAATTTCGTTCGTGAACGGTGGCATCGGAGGATCGACCGGATAGGGAAACTCTCCGGTGTGAGCATTGACCTGTGACCGAGGCCCGAGATTGGATTGCTGTCCGTTGAGGCCCGCCGAATACGGATCGGAACAATCGATGCCAAGAGTATCGCAATCGGTTGGCTGACACGGTCCACAATCACTGAGGCTCAGAGCACAAAAACTGTGTTTGAGCCACGAAACGCCGATTTGCTCCAGCGTTCCATCACGCAAACGGTACATCTCCTGACCGATCACCGGGTGGTTTGGATCATCGGCATGCCATAACAACTCGACATCGCCGATGTTGCAGGAGGTGGTCCCCACCGAATATGCATAGATCCCATTGACCGAACCAAAGTTGCCCAGGTCGTGGAGATCGAACAAGAAGACATCGGTGGCCTGTGCCGACACCACACCAGAGGTGCAACCCATCCACAAAACCAGTAAGGAAAAAATCCAGCCGCGGAAAATCTGGTTTCTGGTGGCGGTACGGGTCATCACTTCACCCCCTAGCGGATCATCCGCCGTCAATCGCCACCGCTTGAGATTGTCGACCCTCTCAGGAGGGTAGGAGCATCTGCGGAGGTGGACTGACGTAATCGACGAAACGGTCCAGTTCGGAAGACTGTGCCGCTTCGAGAACGCGCTGACGGATCCGCTCCTGGATCGCATTCACGGCATCCTTCTTTTCAGAAATCTTTGCGAGCAAGGCCTCACCGACCTGCTCCAGTCGCTCTTTACCCTGGTTCATTTCCATCTCTTCTCTGCTCTAACACGGGTGTCGTGAAAACAGCCGTCTCCCCGGTCCCGTCGAGGTTAGGGTCGGTCTGCTGGGCCTGCAAGTCGCTCCGGATCGGGAATTACCCCTCCAGCAGCTCTAATTTGCTGTTCCAGGTGCCCCAGATGGCCCAGAACCCCTTCCAGCGCATGGTGTGCTTTTTTTCGATCTCCCGACAACCAGGAAGTCGCTATCGCAAGACGTAAATCCCCGTCACAAACAGAGATAGCGTGTTCTGCCTCGGTTC
>JBBWWE010000033.1:0-1984 GCA_050256595.1 Planctomycetota bacterium | reverse complement strand
GTCACAGGAGTACTGCTCTATGCGTTCCTGGCTGTTCATGTTTGCCTGGATCGCGCCTACCGTCATTCCTACTCCCTCGTAAACACAACGCATCCAGTCAGAATCTCGTTTGGCCAGGTAATCGTTGACGGTAACGATATGTACACCCTTGCCGGGCAACGCATTGAGGTAGGCCGGCATCGTCGCGACGAGAGTCTTGCCCTCACCGGTACGCATCTCTGCGATCCCACCATGATTGAGAACACAACCACCGATTAACTGTACATCGTAGGGGCGCATCGCCACGCCCGTGGCCGTCTTCAGATAGCGATTCGCCGACTCGCGAACCGCGGCATAGGCCTCCGGGAGCGGATCGGACAACTTCTCGCCGGCATCGATCCGCTGGCGGTATTCTCCCGTCTTGGCACGCAGTTCATCATCACTGAGCGCGACGAAACCCGATTCGAGGGAATTGATCTTGCCCACGATGGGCTCGATCTCCTTGAGAATTTTATCGTTATGAGAAGGTGCGATCTTCTGGATGGCTTTCCGGAGACCGCTGAAGAGACCCATGATTCCCTAACCCTCCCGATGCGGAGATTGTACCCGATCAGATCAGGGTACCGGGCGCTCTCGATCCGGCAACCGATCCCGGCCACCATCGAAATTGCCACGCATCGCCTCGAGAGAGGAAAAGCCCCCGGATGTGAGCAGTTCGCGCAACTCGGCGAGGATTCCTGGCAAGCAGGCAGGCTCCCTGTAGAGATGCGTTCCGACCTGTACCAGAGAGGCGCCGACGGACACGAATTCGAGAATATCCTCGGCGCAGGTGATCCCACCGATGGCACAGACCGGAACTTTCACAGCCCGGCACACCTCCATAGCCATGCGTAGAGCGATCGGGCGGATCGCAGGTCCCGAAAGCCCGCCCGTTTCGGTCCCGATTCGAGATTCTCCGGTTCGCCAGTCGACTGCCATCGCTCTCAAGGTGTTGATGACGGAAATCGAATCGGCTCCAGATTCCTCGGCGGCGATTGCCTGCTCCGCCACATTGGTGACGTTTGGAGTCAACTTTGCCATCAGAACTCCATCGGTGAGCGGACGGACCGCCCGGATCAATGTCGCAGTGGCTTCCGGATCAAGGCCGAAGCGAAGCCCATCGGTGACGTTTGGGCAGGAAACATTGAGTTCATATCCCTCGACTAGAGGCTGTCCTTCGACCGCTTCGACCACCGTGCAGTACTCTTCAATGGTGCGTCCGACGACATTGACGAGGATCGGAACTCCATAACTTTGAAGCGTTGGAAGATAACTGTCGAGAAACTGATCGAGACCTGGATTCTGTAATCCAATGGAATTCAATAATCCTGCGGGAGTCTCCACCGCTCGTGGAGGTGGATTCCCCTTTCGTACCTCGACGGATATCGATTTCGGTACGATGGCGCTGAAAGTGCCCGGCGGAAGAAAAGGTTCGAACTCCTCGCCATAGCCGAAGGTACCCGAGGCGGGAAGTACGGGGTGATTCAGATCGAGTGATCCTCGAGGACAGGGAATCTGAACCGAAAGATCGACACGGGAAGGATCGCTTCCCGCTGCATCCGATGCCGGTGGGCCAGAGTTCAGGACTTCTCCCGTTTCTCCTGCGCCTGTACACATAGACGAGTCCAGGGTATCGCCTTGAGCCTGGGTACGGGAATCAACTGCTCGGTGTCCTCGCAGACTCCATAGGTACCCAGCTCGATGCGTTTCAACGCTTCGTCGATCTCCTGTACGAGATTTGTCTCACTCTGCATCGCTGTCAGTGTCAGTTCGATCTCGAAGTTCTCCGAACTGAGATCTCCCTCGTCACCACTGGAGCCACGCCCCTCGCCATCGAGGCTCGAGAGGTTCCCAGTGACCACGCCTCGATGCTGGAGGAGCAGTTTCCGGAATGGTTCGAGTTCACGTTTGGTGTACTTGTTCTTGGCCATCAATCTCCAGTATTTGCTCTGACACTCGCTCTGTA
>JBBWWE010000032.1:0-7316 GCA_050256595.1 Planctomycetota bacterium | reverse complement strand
ATCTACGTCCACCGAACATGTTGATGGTGGAGATGGAACCGAAGCTGAAAATCCGCTGATTTGATAAACGGGAGTCGAACCCGACAAAGCATCTGGATCCTGATACTGTCCTATGCCACCAACAATCTCTGCGATGGAAACACCATCACGTTCGATGCGAAGAAAGTCATACGACATCGGTTCGATCCAGTCCAGGAAGACTATCCCGGCTGCCTCTGCGCACTCGAACGGCGTTGGATTAGGCAGATCACTGACCTGGATCGACTGTTCCTGGGCACTGGTAGCGATGATGTCTCCTTGACCATCCGTGACGATGGAGCCCAACCATCCACAACTGAAATCTGGCGGCGGGGAGGAAAGAAGCGTCGCATCGTTGGGAGCGCTGGAAAGGACTCGCATCTCCATAGATGCCAGCGGGGTGAGGCTCTGCGTCCAGTCGCCATCGATCACCAGTGCTAAACTGAATGCCTCCGTAGCATCTCCATCCCACCATTGACTGCATCCTGTCGCCCCACCTGCACCGGCAGGCGCAGGTGCATTCCAGGCCAGCACCAGCGGTGTTGGCGAACCCTCGAGTTCGCCGGGCAAGGTCAGCGACAGCAACTGCAAGTAGGAGGAATCCCACGAGATCACGTGCTGGATCCCCTGGATCGACAGCTCCCCCGGATTTTCCAGCACCACCTGCACCTCGAAAGTCGCTCCCGGGGCAATCACCGTGGCCGGGGTTTGAAGAACCAGGTTCACCTCCTGGCCTTCAACATTCCCTGTGATCGCAGAGAACAGAAACAAGACCGCCAACGCACGAACGCCAGCAATGCGCCCGGTGAGGATCGATAGGTCAATCGAGATCATCACGAACTCCCAAATGAGGAATGAAACCATCATTCCCCAACCCTCCAGGATATCACTGCTTGCAGATCTGGCGAAGAGGGGCTTCAGGCTTTCTCGTCAGATGCATCCGTCAGGGTATTGAGCGCCGCACCTGCCCAGAACCATTTCACCTGACTTTCGCTGAGAGTGTGACTGCATCGGGCACGATCCTCGGTCCCATCTGTGTGCGTGAAGACCGCGGTAACCTCGCTGCCGAGGGCAAGATTTTCCAGTCCAATGATCGACACCCGGTCGAGCTCTTCAACCCGATCGTAGTCAGCAGGATCGATGAGCGTCAGTGCAAGGATGCCCTGTTTCTTCAGGTTAGTTTCATGGATCCTGGCGAAGCTCCGCACGATGACTGCTGCGCAGCCCAGAAACCGCGGAGACATCGCTGCATGCTCACGACTCGATCCTTCGCCGTAATTCTCATCGCCGACAACGACCCACGGATCTCCGGCATCTCGATACCGTGCAGCAATCTCGTGGAGTGCACGACTGGCACCATCATCGGTGGCATCATGTCCCAAACCGGTCACCTCGTGGAAAGCGTTGACAGCCCCCAGAAACATGTTGTTCGAGATGTTCGCCAGATGACCACGGAATCGCAGCCAGCGCCCTGCCGGTGAAATGTGATCCGTGGTGCATTTCCCCTGCGACTTGAAAAGCACCCTCATATGAGAGTATTCCGATTCTTGCCGTGGCAAGAATGGCTCTAGCAGTTTTAGTCTCTCGCTGGCGGGATCGACATCGATCTGAACGCTCGAACCATCTGCCGGAGGTTCGACATAGCCGCTGACATCTGCAACGAAACCAGCTGCGGGCAAACTGTCCCCTGTTGGCTCTTCGAGTAGAGTTTCGGTTCCATTTTCGTCAGTCACCACATCGAGCAGCGGATTGAAATCGAGTCGCCCCGAGATGGCGAATGCGGTGACGATCTCCGGACTAGCGATGAAAGAGAGGGTTTCGGCATTGCCATCGTTTCTACCGGGGAAATTACGATTGAAGGAACTGACGATGCTATTGGAGGTTCCCTTGTCGACATCCTCCCTGTGCCACTGACCGATGCAGGGTCCACAGGCATTGGCGAGTACGGTTCCACCCAGTTCTTCGAAAGCACCGACCTGACCATCTCTTTCGATGGTGCGAAATACCTGGGTGGACCCCGGTGAGATCAAAAAACGCGTGGCAGCCTTCACGCCAAGTTCGGTGGCATGATTGGCCACCGCAGCAGCTCGATCGAGATCCTCGTAAGAAGAGTTGGTGCAAGATCCGATGAGAGCGGCACTGATTTCTAGCGGCCAACCTTCGCGGCGAGCTTCGTCTCCCAGTTGCGAGATGGGTCTGGCTCGGTCAGGAGAATGAGGGCCGACGACGTGTGGTTCTAGGGTATCCAGATCGATTTCCAGGACCTGGTCGTAAACCGCACCGGGATCTTCTTCCACCTCGGGATCCGGTCGCAGTAAGTCGGCGTGATTGCGAGCAAGATCAGCGACGTCGGATCGACCGGTCGCCTCAAGGTACTGGCTCATCGCCTCGTCGAACGGGAACACCGAGCAGGTCGCACCGATTTCCGCACCCATGTTGGTGATGGTAGCCTTGCCCGTGCAGGATATGCTCCTGGCTCCTGGTCCTATGTATTCAATGATGGCACCAGTTCCACCCTTGACCGTGAGTTCTCCCGCAACCTTGAGAATCACATCCTTGGCGGCAGTCCAGCCGGATAGTTCACCGGTCAGATATACAGCAATCGCACCGGGCCATTTCACGTTCCACGGTAACCCCGCCATCACATCGACCGCATCGGCTCCGCCGACACCAATGGCGACCATGCCGAGTCCCCCCGCATTGGGGGTATGGCTGTCAGTACCGATCATCAATCCACCCGGAAAGGCGTAATTCTCGAGCACCACTTGATGGATGATCCCCGAACCGGGCTCCCAGAATCCGATCCCGTATTTCTCTGATGAAGTACGAAGAAATCGGTACACCTCTGCATTGCTCTTCTGGGCTGCAGCAAGGTCCTGGGAAGCCTCGAGTTTTGCCTGGATGAGGTGATCACAGTGAACCGTGGAGGGGATCTGGACCTGGTCGAGCCCTGCCTGCATGAATTGCAAGATCGCCATCTGTGCCGTCGCATCCTGCATCGCCACGCGATCAGGTCGAAGATCACAGTAGTCGATTCGACGCCGGGGAAGGGTAGAGTCTGTCCCTTCGAGATGAGCCAGCAGTATCTTCTCGGCCAGCGTCAATCCGCGTCCAAGGAGCCCTCTGGCCCTGTCGTGACGTTCGGCTGCCCGCTGGTAGAGCGACAGGATTGTCTCTTGAAGTGTCATCCCTGGCTCCCTTCCGGACATGAGACCCACTCTGTAGTCGTCTCCGGAGAGTCGCAAACACCGTCAATGTGACCTTTTTGTGCCATTGACCGCGCTTGAGCCACTCGCGACAGGGGTTATCATCGAGTCGGACATTGCAGGTCGCATCCTGGCGATCTCGCCTTGCCCACTTTATCCGAGGGCGGTTCGCTACGGGAGCGAATCTGACGACAAGAGACCCGCCTGACTGGTTCTTAGGGGTGTGATGAAAAAGATATCTGGCTCACAGACACTACTTCCTGTGGAAGGTCCATCTGAGTTCCGAGGCCTGCTGTGGCTGGTAATGCTGCTTCTGGTGTCTTCGGCTGGATTTTGCCAGGAACCGATGATCCGCGTCGGAGTCACCGAGGTGCATCCCGGACAGTCCTTCTCACTTCCGGTAGAAGGAGATTGGGATGGGCTCATCGCCGGTTATTCCTTCTCCATGAGTTTTCCCAGCGCTGCCCCCATCGACAATCTGATCCTCGATGTTTATGGAACTCTGGTCGGATCCATCGAAGCGGAATACGTCCAGGAGCAGGTCAATCCTACCGAGGGAACCATCGTCTGTGGTGTCCTGTTCGATGCCCTGCCTCCCTTCGAGGGGCAAACCCTGCCCTCGCTGGGATATCCCCAGGAGATCGGCTTCATCCAGGGACAGGTCGAAGCTGGGATTCCGGAGCAAGACATCGTATTTACACCCGAGGATGGATTCGGTGACCCCCCCATCAACAATATCTTTGTCTTTGGTACCGTGTCCGTACCGGTAACCAACCTACTACCAGGCCAGATCGAAGTGCGCGACCCACCACCGCCTGAACCGGTCTTCATCCGCGGTGATGTGAACATGGATACAAATGTGGATATCGCCGATGTGATCTATCACCTCGACTATACCTTCCTGAACGGCCCGCTTCCGATCTGCATGGATGCAGGAGATGCTAACGATGACGGAATCTCCGACATCTCAGATGCTATCTTCTTGCTCTATTACTTTTTCCTGGGGGGGCCTGGACCCTGGGTTCCATTCCCGAATCCGGGAATCGACTGGACCGATGACGCGCTAGGTTGCGAACAGGGCCTCTGATCGACAACCACACAGCGACCCGCTCTGCACATAGCAGTCAAGTAGTTGCTGGATCAGACTGATAGACGACTCAACTACATTCTCTGAACAGATCGAGAAAACGATCCTCGTACTGGGAAAACACTCCGAGTCGGTCAAGTTCGATTTTCAAAGCCATCGTCCGCGAACGATCGATGGTGGCCTCAGTAAAGAGACTCTCCAGCCGCTCCATGTCATGCTTCGAAATCGGATTTTTCTCCGAAGTTGTTGAGTTGTCGCGCTCGAATATCTCGTGCTCGAGCATTCCCTTGATCTGGAAATCGGCAGCCCCCCTCATCTCGATCATGCATTCCTCGATCGCCAGGATCTGAGGCTCGAGGTGAAGAAGTTTGAACTTCATGCCGAGGAGATGCGCCAGGGTTGACGCGAGAGCCTTCGAGGTCTTCGGATTGGGCATCTGAATGCCCCAGGTGGGTATCTCGGAAATGAGACACAGGGAGACAATACCCATTTCCTGGGCTGCCAGAAGCATCAATCCGTTGAGCCCGCGAATCGATCCGGACTGCATCGGTTTCACGTCTTTAGAGCGCATCTCGTCTTGTAGCGGCGGATCCGGACTGCAGTAGTAAACCCCCGGTGTTACCTCCGGTGCGATCGTCGATGTGAGCGCGGCAAAGGTGACAACCCGGCGCACACCAAGGGCGTATGCAGACCGTAGCACCCTGCGACACAGGGCCAGGCCCTGCTGATCGGGTTGACGATCAGGAATAAAAAGCAACAAATCATGGTCATCCCCTGTTTTTACCTTACGGAAACTGAGTCGCGGCAGGGGGCCCGGGAAACAAACTCCGGAACGAACCTGGATCTCCTCAATCTCAAATGTGGGATCAGGTTCTACCGCGTCAATCAGGTTGGAACCCAGTTCATGATGAATCGCCTGCACGGCGGAGGCAGCGACACCCCCGACGCCGGGCCAGCCGACGACCAGCCAGAGATCTTTTTGGCCTGAGTTGTCACCTTGGTGATGGGAAAGATGCTTGGACATAGTTCATAGCCTCATATCAATAAATACTAGGCAGGGTTTACTCTCGATAAATAATCACTCACAAGGGTCACTATAAATCGTTCCCTTGAGAGACGCAAATTCAATAGTCGAACTCAAACTACACATTAAAATTTATTACCTCCGTGATGAAGGTGCAATCTCATCAAGAGAGAGGCACGAAGTTCTATCCGTCACATATATATGGAGTTGGCACTGAAGGGACAACTCAGGAAACCAAACTCCTCAACTGACTATCGTGACACAACGAACTCTCTATCAATCGTCTGTTATAAAAGACCGATCCCGAGACAAACTACGGCCCCCCAGATGAGGATCAGTGACTGAATTACGGGGGATCCCAGTAGCATCTCGACCGGCGATCTGGAATCTCCCAGGACCAGAAGACGACGCTGATAGAGGAAAATACCGAGATAAACTGGCGGCAAACTCCACCACCAGCGATCGACCATGAACAGATCAGAGACCGTGCAGTAGTAGGTGTAGATCCCCGCCGAGATAATCGCCAGAACTCGGATCGATATGGATAATCCTCGTTCGGTATACCACCCCAGAGATGCGCGATGCTGCTCGGTGAGTAGCAGTTGCAACTCTGATTTTCGTTTTCCTACCGCCAGCAACAGGGCAATGGTGGTTCCTCCCATCAGCAAGAAGGAACTAGGATCTGCTCCCACAAGAAAGCAACCCAGCAATATCCGCAGGAAAAAGAATGAACCCAAAAAGAGCACGTCAACGATGGGAATGGATCTTGCCCAGAACGAATAGAGAATATTGAGTCCCAGATAGGACACACCGATGGAGAAAGCCCCAGGCAGAACCTCTCTTGTGGCCAGAAGTATCAGTGAGGTCACCACCAGAAATAGACTGACCAGAAGCGCAGAACTTCGCTTCACTGCTCCGGAGGCAACCGGTCGAGTCTTCTTCAGCGGGTGATGTTGATCTCGCTCCTTGTCGACGACATCGTTGAGAGCATAGACTCCTGAATTGAGTAAACAGAAGGCGAACAGGCCGATCCACAACGAAGCAGGATCAAATTGAACTTCAGAAGCAAAAGCGAAAGGGATCGGTAATAAAACGAACAGGTTCTTCACCCAATGGTGTGCCCGTAATAACCTCAGGTAACCCATGGTGAACCTCTCCACTTCGATTTACTGGCCGATTCTACAGATGGGACTCCCAACATCCCTCCTGAGGGCTACCATCTGGCAACGGAGGAATGATGGCAGGTTCTGATTCAATTCGGGAGAGGGAGTTTCCCGAACAGTTGATCGCCGAGGCTCTCAAGATCGGGTTTCACTCACTGGGTATCTCGGAAGCAACCCGTTCTCCCCATGCCGACAAATTCCTTCGTTGGATCGAAAAGAAGCAATACGCCTCGATGGAGTGGATCACCCGCCATCGTCAACGTCGAATCGACCCCAGAAAAACCCTGCCCGGAGCAAGCAGCGTCATCACCGTATCCCTGCCCTACTCCTCGACCGAACTCCCAGCAGACTCCACAAATGAACCGACCGCAAAGATCGCTCGTTATGCTCGAGGCCGAGACTATCACAAAGTGATGAGACCGATGCTCGAATCCCTCTGCGATTTCATCTCGGAGAACAATCGCTGGAAGACCTGGTGGAGTGTCGATACCTCCCCGATCCTTGAACGTGACTGGGCCGAACTATCCGGAATCGGCTGGATTGGAAAAAACGGAATCGTGATCGATCGAGAAATCGGCAGCTGGTTTTTCCTCGGAGCCATCGTTACCGATCGTTCGTATCTCGCCAGTACACCCGCAATGGACCATTGTGGCAGTTGCACTCGCTGCATCGACGCTTGCCCGACGGAGGCCATCGTTTCACCGCGCACCATCGACGCCGGTCGTTGTATCTCCTACTGGACCATCGAGCATCGTGGAGAACTACCAAGCGATTCGAGACTGCATGACTGGCTCTTTGGCTGCGATATCTGCCAGGAA
>JBBWWE010000031.1:0-3497 GCA_050256595.1 Planctomycetota bacterium | reverse complement strand
GTTCCTACCGATGGAACGAGAGCTCCCTTCAACCTCAGCGCCAATCCGCGCCCCGATCGATCTCCGGCATGGAGTCCCGACGGGCGCAAACTGTGCTTCGTCTCCCAGCGTGATGAACAAGGAGGGGATCTGTGGTGGTTGTGGTTGCGCAACGAAGACCACGAACAAACCGCCGAAGATCGGATCTTGAAGGAAGATCCGCCCGCGAAACCAGAACCAGAACCGACCGACGAACCGGCCACCGACTCGACTCAGGATGATCCCGAAACAGAGGAATCCACCGAGGAGAAGGAAGACGACAAGAAGGACAAGAAGATCGAGGTCCAGATCGATTTCGCTGGAATCCGAACCCGCTTCCAGCGCGGCTTTGCATCGGAGAACTCGATCCGTTCACCGATCTGGGGTCCCGACTCGAAGAAGATCTACTTCATCTCCTCGCACGAGACCTCTGCGGCCCTGTATTCATTGCCACTTCCGGGAAAGGGGACTGCCAAGAAGATCGCCTCCGGCAGTTCTCCGGTGCTGGAGTGGAACGCCAAGAGCAAGAAGATGCTGCGCATCGTCTCGGGCACGCCGACCACTGTCAGTGCCACCGGAACCAGCACTTCGCTCTCTTTCGCCCGCAACTTCCCGGTCGACATGGCCCAGCGTCGCGTCGAGGTTTTCGACGAAGCCTGGGCAACGATGAGAGATCGTTTCTACGATCCAAAGTTAAAAGGCCTCGATTGGAAAGTCCTGGGAGATCGATATCGACCGGTAGCGATCAGCCGTCGCAATCCTGTCGAGTTCGGACTCATCATCAACCGCATGATCGGCGAACTGAACTCCTCCCATCAAAACTTCTCGGCCGCATCGCGCTGGTCAAAAACGATCCGCGCCACAGCGGTCCCCGGTTGGACGCTCGAGGTCGCACCGGAAGGATCTCATTACCGAATCGCGTCGATCCTGCCGGGCACTCCGGCTGCCGCAGAGGAGCTCGATCTGCAAATCGGTGACGAGATCATCTCGATCGACCAGCAGCCGATCGCTGCTGGTGAAAACCTGTCGATTGCGCTCACCGGCAAGGTCGGAGAACGCGTCGCGTTCGGCATCCGCAGGGCTGGAGAAGACCGTACGGTGGTGATCCGCCCCATCTCCCTCAACGTGCAGCGCCGATTGCTCTACGAGCACTGGATCCGCCAGCGTCGCGAACAGGTCACACAACTGAGCGAGGGGAGATTGGGATATCTACATATCCGCGGCATGAATCAGTCGAGTCTCGACCGTTTCGCGGTGGAACTGTACGAGGCGGGTCATGGCAAGGAAGGTCTCATCATCGATGTCAGACAAAACGGAGGTGGTTGGACCACTGACCGGATGCTGGCTTCCTTGACTCGCTCCCCCCATGCCTTCACCGTTCCGCGAGCCGGAGGAGCCGGTTATCCCAATGATCGCCTGGTGGCTCCGTCGTGGACCCGCCCGATCGCAGTGCTGTGCAATCAGAACTCCTTCTCCAATGCAGAAATCTTTTCCCATGCCATCAAGAACCTGCAGCGCGGCCCCCTCATCGGCGTCACCACCGCCGGCGGCGTGATCAGTACAGGAAGCACATCGCTGCTCGACGGCAGCAGCATCCGGGTTCCATTCCGTGGCTGGTACACCATCCCGGCAGGCCTCGACATGGAACTCAATGGCGCCATTCCCGATGTGGTCGTCAAGTCGCTACCGGCAGACGAGGAGGCCGGCCTCGACAGGCAATTGAAAACGGCCGTCGAGAAACTGCTGGAGGACCTGCCACCGCGTCGGCGGGTGGTTTTTTAGCAAATGACGCCCTTTTCGCCGTTATTCAGGGCGAATCTGGCCCGGTCCTGTTGACCCTGCTTGGATCTTCTCGGTACGATCCAGGAATGGCTAGTCGTAATAACCGCAAGGTCAAAAAGGCCAATCACGGCAAGCGTCCGGCGAACCGCAATCGTCGTGCCGCCAAGTCCGCCAAATTCAAGAACTAGTCCCCGGACCGGTTCCTGAGTCCGCCTGCGATCGTGCCCATCTTCACCGTTCTGCATCTCCAATACAGCACTCTGCTGGCACGACGACGATCCATCCGGTAGAAAACCGTCAGAGGACCTGGCGGATCCAGCGATATCGGATCCAACTCAGGCCCGCTCACGTCCAATACAGTGGAGGTACCCGGATGGACATCGCTCTTCTTCATGAGACCGCACGCAAGATGGTCGCTCCAGGTAAAGGGATTCTCGCCGCCGATGAGAGCCACCCGACGATAGGGAAACGCTTTGGCGCTCTGGGTATCGAAGCCAGCGAAGAAAACCGCCGCCTCTACCGACAGATGTATTTCTGCAGTCCAGAAATCGAAAACTTCATCTCCGGAGTCATCCTGTTCGATGAAACGATACGGCAAAGTACCGATGATGGAGTTCCCTTTCCACAATGGATGAACTCACTGGGGATCGTTCCGGGTATCAAGGTCGACAAAGGAGCAAAAGCCCTCCCTGGCCATCCAGGTGAAACGGTTACCGAAGGACTCGATGGATTGCGTGATCGCCTGGCAGAGTACTTCGAACTGGGTGCTCGCTTCGCCAAGTGGCGTGCTGTCATCAACATCGGAGAAAATATGCCGAGCGCTGCCAGCATGATGACAAACGCACACGCTCTGGCACGTTATGCCGCTCTGTGCCAGGAGGCATCCATCGTTCCCATCGTCGAACCGGAAGTTCTGATGGATGGAGACCATGACATCGACACCTGCGAGACCATCACCACGAGAGTCCTGCAATGCACCTTCGAACAACTCCAGGAGCAAGGAGTACAACTGGAGGGCATCGTTTTGAAACCATCGATGGTCATTCCTGGCAGTAACTGTCCGACAGCCGAGATCAACGACGTGGCGCAGCGCACGGTTCGCTGTCTGACAGCAACCGTTCCACCAGCGGTTCCCGGCATCGCTTTCCTGTCGGGAGGCCAGAGTGACGAGGATGCCACCTCACACCTCAACGCCATGAATCGCCTCGGCGAGCATCCGTGGAATCTGACCTTCTCTTACGGCAGGGCGCTTCAGGCCACAGCCATGAAGACCTGGGGAGGGAACCCAGATGCGATCCAATCCGCTTCTCAGGCGTTCCTGAAGCGTGCTCGTTGCAATTCAGCCGCTACCAGTGGAACCTGGGAACCGTCGATGGAAGAAACCGCCGTCTGATCCGAGAGCAACCTGTTCTGGCGGGCGGGGTTCTTCCTGTAGCCCGCCTTCTTTCGAGAACAGGAGCCTACCCGATGAAGTACAAAACAGCCGATCCGTACGCGGTCGCATCTGGTACACCCATCGAGCAGATAAATACCTTCCGAACTCCATCGAAGTTGATCCTGGCACTCGGATTCGTGCTGCTCTTTGCCAGTGGTTTCGTGCCAAATCAAGACGAGCCCAGCAGCGGCGATGACACCACAGCTCCAGCCCAGACCGAGGCTGCCATCGGACTCGATGGTGCCGTACATCTGCTTGGCAG
>JBBWWE010000030.1:0-4469 GCA_050256595.1 Planctomycetota bacterium | reverse complement strand
CTCCGATCCTCACCGTCCAGCAATACTCGTACTGAGCCGGGCTCAGTCCGGCATCTTCGTGGGAGGTCTGACTGATCGGCAGCGTGGTCAGCGGTGCGCCGTCACGAGTCAGGTCAACCTCGTCACCCGGTCCGTTGTGGTTCCAGGTGAGCGAAACCGTCGAGGCCAGCGCGGTGGCATTCGGGTTGTTGATGGCAGCCGGGACATCTTCTGTGCAGGAGACGGTCGCGGAACTATTGCCCTCGATCGATCCGCTCAGGGTGTAGGTGTGGCTACCTGGCCCCGCTGCAGGATCGGTGTAGGAGTCGTCGGTTCCTCCCAGCACTGCGATCACGTCACCGTCCTTCAGAAGAGTGAGATCCTCATAGGCGTCGTTATTGGTCCATGCCAACTCGACATCCCCGGATACGGACAGGCAACTGAAATCGCTCGGTGGTGCTGGCACGATCAGGGTGCAGCAGGCAGACGCACTGGTCTTCTCGCCGTCACCGTGAGCAAACACATTGATCACGCAGTAGTCGTACGTTGCCGGAGCAACTCCTGCATCGGTATACCCGGCGCTTGTAGGATCGAGTTCGTCGATCAAGGATCCATCACGATAGACACGGATGCTGGTGGAAGGTTCAGTATTCATCCAGGTAAGCACCGAATCGACTCCACCGGAGACAGAGCACGCCAGATCTGATGGCGGATACGGTACGGTGACCACGCAGGACAGATCGGTGGAGACAAAATCTCCGATCCTGCCCGATACCGTGTACATGTGCGGTCCAGGTCCAGGATTCGCATCGACATAACTGGTCACGCCTCCGTCGAGAAACTCGACGATGGTTCCACCGTCTCTCATGAGAATCACGGTATCGTAAACTTCACCATTGCCCCACATGATCGTGGCGACTGCAGAATCGACGCTACAGGCGATGCTATTCGGCGGGATCGGCACGATGGCATCTTTGCAAATATCAGTACTGTAGTTGTCTCCGATGCGCGATCGGACGCAGTAATTGTATGTACCAGGAAGCAGATTCGGATCGATGTGAGAGGTTATGCTCGCAGGAACGATTGCGATGGCGAGGCCATCCCGGAAGATCTCGACCGACTCCACGTCAGTATCGGTAGGTGCCCATGTCAGCAGTGCGTTGGTTCCCTCGAGTAGGTTGGTTCCGAGGGTATTGACTGGCTCGGGAATGACCGTTTCACAATCGCTGGAATCACTACGGCTAGAACCGTGTGTTCCCTCCAGTGAATAGGAGTATTCTCCCGGCGATCTTCCCAGATCGACGTATTCGGTGTCATCGCCAGAGAGCGTTTCAATCAAATCGTCGCCACGACGCACCTCGATGTTCGTGTATGCAGTCGCAGGATTATCCCAGGTGATGCGAACCTGATCTGCTTCACCTACACATGTCATGTTCTCCGGAGATGCGAGCACCCGGAGTCCACAAGATTCCGGTGCTGTGATTCCGAGGCGGAGTTTCGCTCTGAGAGTATAAACATGGTCTCCGAAAGGAACTTGCTCATCGGTATAGGTTTCCAGTTCGCCGGAGATGGTGGCAATCAACAGCCCATCTCTTGAGACAGCGATGGTGTCGTAATCGCCTCCGTTAGACCAGCCGAGTGAAACCGTAGAACCCTGTGAGGAACAACTGACGGCTCCGAGTGGGAACGGGACCGACAGAGTGCAGCAGGTCCTGCCGCTTTCGCCGTTTCCGACAAACTTTTCTCCACGTACGCAGACGGTGTAATCGCCGGGATCGTTCACCACTGTGGAATAGGTCTGCATGGTGCCAGGTATCAGCGCGATTTCCTGCGGAGGCGAGGATCCATCTGCAGGACCGAACTCGATGATGATCTGGTCGTAGTTATCGGTATTGTTCCAGGTGAAGGTGACATTGTGCACGTCGGCAGAACAGATCAGGTCATCCGGGGCGATCGGATCATCGACCTCGCAACTGGCACGAGCACTGGTGGCACGACCATCATCGGCGAGAGCTTCGATCTCATAGACGTATCTGCCTGGATCGACGGTGTCTGTGGTCGACATGGCATTCCCAGCAAGTGTCTGGTGCAGTAATCCATCACGATAGATCAGGATTTCTTCATAGAGGGTGTCGGGCCCGTTGGACCAGTCCAGCTGGACGATGTTTTCGTTGGTCACAGGATCGGGAGCTACGGAGCAGAAGGCCAGATAAGGCGGCTGCAACACGATGATGCTGCACGAAGAAGGCAAAGTTGTCGTACGATCCCCGCGTTCGACCAGTTGATATTCGTGGTTCCCAAAAGAGACATCCGCATCGATGAACATCTCGGCAGTTCCTGCAAGAGTGGCGATGATATTGCCGTCTCTGTAAACATCGATCGCCTCATATTCTGTGTCCTGGTTCATCCATGTAAAGGTGACCTCACGATGGTGCGAGATGCATTGCAGCATATCAGCAGGATCCAGAACCCGGATACTGCTACTCTTCTTGACCGATGTGACAGTGCGGCGAGTTCCACTGACCTTGTAGGTGTGATCCCCTTCCGCCACGTTTTCATCCGTGAAACTCTCTGTATCTCCCGGCAGCGTGGCATGGAGTGAGCCGTCACGGAACAAATTGACATGGTCGTATACGGCACGATTATTCCACGAAACAGATACCGTCTGGCCGAGTGCTTCCGTGTGAACCTGGTTGGGGGAGCGCAGGGCATGGCCGAGGAAAACATAGACCGCGCCCGCTTCGGTGCGACCAAATGGTTTGCTTCCCGGGGCACCGATCATCAGGTCATTTCCGCGGTCATCATTGAGGTTCCCGGCAGAGGCCACGGAGAAACCGACCTTCTGATCCTGGCCCAGGCCGAGGTAGCCGCGGCCGTTGTGCTGGAACAGGTCGAGCAACTGGGAATCACCGAGGTTTTGATCTCCATCGACTCTGTGGGCGATGCCCTTCTCCACCTCGAGGAGTACCGACCGAGGTATTCCCAGGATGTGGTCATCGACTCCGTCACCGGTGACATCGTATGTTCCGTGGGCCGATTGGCCTTCTTCCTCGTTGTCGAAGAAGGTGTCATATCGAGTGACCATGGGGTGTGATTGTGCGAGGTCGATCATTTCATCCGGGTTGGAACTTCCTCTAACGAGGTAGGCGACCGTGGCGATTGTTTCTGGATCGTGATCGTCTAGCGAGCGAGTGATGAGCAGTTCTGTATCTCCGTCAGCATCCGCATCGCCAGCGCAACTCACCGATTGTCCCACTTCATCGTTAGCTCCGGGATTGTGGATGGTGACCCCGGAGAGCCCGGCATCTGCGAGTGCATTCAGGTCAGTCACTCCACCAGGAGTGCTTCCCCCGAAAATGATCCATGCTCGCCCGGAGGCGGGATTGGCGGAGTCGCCAAAGCGCATCGAACTGATCGCGATATCTGAATTTCCATCGCCGTTGAAGTCCTCGAGGTCGGACACGGACGAGCCGACTCTGTGATCACTGCCGCCGGTCTTGAACAGGGCGAAGCCTGCCTGGCTCACGCCAAGTTCTATCCATGAAGGTAGTGCAGGGCCTCCCATGAGCATGTAAGCAGTCCCGGCATCGCCGTTTCCGTCATGTGATTCGAAGGGGGCGCCGATGATCACATCGCCAAACCCATCGTCATTGAAATCTCCTGCGCCAGAAACAGCGGCTCCGAAACGACCATCTTCTTGACCACCGACGATCGTGATCCCGGCACTTCCTAGACTCGAGACGTTGATGGTGGGGGGGAGATCAGCAGATCCGTAAACGATATAGACTCTCCCCGTATCGTGTTCGGGATGTTCCGGATCGGTACCGCCAGCACCTGGAGCACCGACGATGAAATCGTCGATGCCGTCACCGTTTACGTCTCCTGCATTGGAGACGGAGAAACCAAGCTGGTCTCCAGGGATCGCACCTTCCAGAACGACGACCGAATCAGAAGGAGGGAACTTCAGATCGATCTCGGTTTCGATTTCTGCAGACCCACGGATGATATAGGCGTTTCCGCCCGTGTTGTGGGATCTGTTATGTGAGCCGGGAGCCCCGGCAACAATATCTGCAATCCCATCATCGTCGACATCGCCGGCTTCCGAAGACGAGGCACCGAGGTGGGATTCCTGGTTTGCACCAAAGATTTTTACCTGGGCGGTATCGATGAATACCTGGTCAGAGGCACCCGAAATGACAGTAATCACCAGCAGTGTGGTGACGGTGGACAGAACCTGGATCAGGGTGAGGGAACGGGGGATCATACTTTCTCCCAATACATAAATTATGCGGTAGATGGTCGGAGAGATCAGAACTCCCTCCGGGACGATAACTACCGGCACGACCTCTTCATCCCCACCTGCGGCGGGGCTAAATACATACGAATAGACCTCAAGAATAGGATTCCGGGAGTAGTTCTACAAGTGGCGTAAATAAATGTTTGTGATGTGGGGGAGTGACGATACATCAGTTCTGATTATTAGAATTAGA
>JBBWWE010000029.1:0-4005 GCA_050256595.1 Planctomycetota bacterium | reverse complement strand
CGTCGTGGAAGGGATACGAGCGGATTCTCAGGTAGGAGGGCGTAGCCTTCAGCGAGGCGATGGCTTCCTGCACCCCCCAGTCGGTGGTGCCGAATGCGATGACTCCGAGTGAATCATCTCCATCTTCGCGGATCGGTGCCGGAAGGTCGGTCACCATTCCGTCGATCTTGCGAGCCAGGCGATCGAGATTGGCGGCATACACCTCAGGCGATTCGCTGTACTGGCCATCTTCGTCGTGTCCCGATCCTCGGGTCAGATGCGCAGTATCCGGATGCAAGGTGATGCCCGGGATCGTTCGATAGGGAATCCCATCGCCGTCCACATCGCGATATCTTCCCCACTTCTCCAGTTTTTCGATCACCTCGTCGGTGGCGATCTTTCCGCGATCAAAGTCTTCGGCGGGTTCCTGCAGGGGGCTGGAGATCCAGGTGTTCATCCCGAGATCGAGGTCGGACATGAACACGACCGGAATCTGGTATTTCTCCGCCAGGTCAAAGGCCTGACAGGAGAATGTGAAGGCTTCTTCGGGGGAGGAAGGAAACAGCATCGGGAAGCGGCTGTCTCCATGAGAGTGAAATGCAACCTGGAGAATGTCGCTTTGCTGGGTGCGAGTTGGCAAACCGGTGGATGGCCCCACTCGTTGTATGTCGTAGATCACGGTCGGAATTTCAGCGTAATAACCTAACCCCATGTTTTCTGCCATCAGGGAAATTCCAGGACCGCTGGTCGAGGTCATCGATCGGGCTCCAGCCCATCCAGCTCCCAGTGCCATCCCCACGGCAGCAAGTTCATCTTCGGACTGGATGATGACGTAGCGCCGTCCCCCTTCTGGATCCTTCTCTCTATGTTTGGCGATGTACTTCTCGAGAGATTCGGTGACGGAGGAGGACGGAGTGATGGGGTACCAGGCAACCACCGATACGCCACCCCAGATGGCACCGAGTGCGGTAGCCTCGTTTCCGTCGATGAGAATCTTGTCGCCGACCTGATCGGTGGCTGCATACTTCCACGGGTCCTCTTTTTTTAGATTCTCTGCCGCGTAGTCGAATCCGATCTGGGCTGCCTCGACATTCAACTCGACCACCGCATCCTTGCCCGGGAAGATGGTTTTCAAGGCATACGCAATTGCATCCATGGGGATCTCGAACAGTTGAGCAACGACACCGACATAGATCAGGTTTTTGAGTCGCGGTCGTAGTTTTGCATTCTCGATCTTGCGAGCGAGTTGATCGAAGGGGACGGGATACCGCACGAAACCCTCGAACTGGCTGTCAGCAGTCTTCCAGTCGCTGTTATCGATGACAACGGTTCCTGGACTACTCTCCTTGAGATCTTTACCGATGGTGGCTGGATTGAGTGGAAGCAGGACCTGCCACTGTTCACTCATCGTTTGCCATGCATCAGGACTCACGCGGATCTGATACCAGGTCGGCAATCCGGCGATGTTAGAGGGAAACAGGTTCTTGGCACTGGCCGCCAACCCCATCCGGATCAGTGCCCGGTGAAGCACCATGTTGGAAGTCTGACTTCCGGTGCCATTGGTGGTGGCGATGCGAATCGAAAAATCGTTCAAGACCGGGTCCAACCGGTTGCCTCCCATCGAGGGTGGGGAGCCTGCATGGCCCCTCTGAAATGGCAAGGATCGTGGGATCGGCCGATAGAATCAAGCCAACCCGACTGTATTGCTCCGTTCTCTCGTGAGAGAGTGACTCCAGGGAGGGATCGCAGTGGATCTGGATATCGCTCAGATGGCGCTGATAGCCGTGGTCGGGGTGGTCGCCGGGACCATCAACACCCTGGTCGGGGGAGGTACCCTGCTGGTATTGCCTCTCTTGATTTTCCTTGGAATTCCACCCCTTGTTGCCAACGGAACCAATCGGGTCTGCGTCGCCATCCAGGCGGCGGTGGCCGGCTGGACGATGAGTCGTACCTCCAGGAAAGAGGAGGCGGGTCCAACCGTGAAAAATTCGCCTGGACCCGGGTGGTGGCCGTTTTTACTCGTCTTCGTCAGTGCCATCCCCGGAGCCTGGGGAGCGATCGAGATCGATACTCTCGATACCGCTCTCTTCAAGCAGGTGATGGGCGGGATGTTGTTGGTGGCAGTCGGAGCATTCCTTTTCATGAAGACTCCCTCTCTAGGTATGAGGTCGGAGCGTTCTGTCAGCAGAATTGGTTTCTTCAGCGGCTGCGTGTTGTGTGGACTCTATGGCGGATTCATGGGTGCAGGGATCGGTGCGTTTGTCATCTTGTTGTTGACCACGGCCTTGCGGATTCCAATTGTCGATGCGGTGCGATGGAAGGTGTGGATGGTGATGGTCATCTCTGCAGCTGCAGGAGTGTGGTTCCTGATTCACGGTATTTTCGATGTCGAGACCGCCATCGTGTTGATTCCTTCTTATGCTCTCGGCGGAATCATCGGAGGTCGGATAGTATTGCAGGGTGGGGATCGTCTGCTCAAACCGGTCGTGGCCATCACCAGTGCAGCACTGGCACTGGCGATCCTGTCGGGCTGGTAGCGAAAATCCCCTAAATCCGGCCGTATTGGTGAGTTGCCTGCAAGCAATGAATGGTCCTGGCGGCGATTCTGCAGCCAGTTATGGGCTATTGGACACTGCAATCGAGAGGTAGAATCGGATGGTGTGATTCTGTCTGACTTTTGGGCTCATCCTCGGCGCTGCTCTGAATTGTCTCGATCCTGTTCGCGAAATAGCGAAGTAGTTCGAGTACTTCATGTCGATACAGCAGTTCTGGAAAGGAATTGGATTTGAAGATCCACATTTCTATATCACTGATTCTGGTTCTGTGCCTGACAGGAAACCTGTTTGCGCGGGATTTTGAGCGTGGCGATGTCAATGAAGATGGAATATTCGACGTCGCTGATGGTGTTGCGATGTTGAATCATATGTTCCTCGGCGATGTTGCGTATTGTCTGGATGCCATAGATGTCAACGACGATGGCATCGTGAACCTCGGGGATGCGATCGGTAGTTTCAACTACCTGTTCCTGGGGGGGCCGGCTCCTGAACCGCCATTTGAAATTTGCGGTCCTGATCCGACGGAAGATTCTCTCGGCTGCGACTCATATGCGACCTGCACCATCGGAGATGCAATTCCAGGATTGGACCGCGATACCTTCGAGGCTTTCCTTCGCGGCCGGGAACTGATGAGCAAGGAGTTCACAGCCGAGGAAGGTCTAGGACCCTTTTACAATGCAACCAGTTGTACCGCTTGCCACAGCACCCCGGAGCCGGGCGGGTCTTCTCCCATCTACCGCAACTTCTTCTTTGCTGCGGTGGGAGTGCCCGGCAGTCAGGGGCCCATCTGGGATCCTCCGCTTCCGAGCATCGTCATGCCGGCATACATGTTGCCGGGTGGACCTCGGCCATCTTTCCCGGATCCCTCTCAGGTGGGAGGACTCCCGGTCACGATAACTCAGCGCAATGCTCCACCTCAGTTCGGAGTCGGTCTGTTCGAGCGGATTTCCAACAACACGATATTCGCCAATGCCGATCCCGATGATGCGGATGGAGATGGAATCAGCGGTCGATTCAACACCGATGGTGCCGGGAATCTGGGCAGATTCGGATACAAGTCCCAGGCCAACTTCCTCGAAGCCTTCCTGCGTGGCGCCAGTAACAACCAGATGGGCATCACCACCGATCCGTTCCTCGGTAGCGGTGGTATTGTCAGTGCCGCGATGATGCAGGTTTCTGCCGGATTTGACGAGCCGACCACGGATGACGACGGAGTAGAGGATCCAGAGTTCCCGCCGGAGGAGTTCGCCGACGTCGTCATCTTCAGCATGTTCCTGGCTCCGACACCCAAGGGAACGATGGGTCCCGAGGAGCAAGAGGGCGAGGATCTGTTCTTCCAGATGAGTTGTAACAAGTGCCATATCCCTTCGCTGGAATCGGACCTTGGCCCGGTCGATGCGTATACCGATCTGCTCATTCATGACATGGGACCTGAACTGGCCGATGGGATCTCGATGGGTATGCCTCAGTT
>JBBWWE010000028.1:0-3954 GCA_050256595.1 Planctomycetota bacterium | reverse complement strand
ACAAGGTTACCGACAACGGCGACGGCACCTGGCACTACGAATACTCGATCTACAACCTGGATCTATCAGGTAATGCTGGTTCTCTGACCATTCCGGTCGCATCGGATGTCACGGTCACCAACATCAGTTTTCATGCCCCGGAGATTCATAGCATCGCTTACTCCAACGATGCCTGGAGTTCGGGCCGTGACGGTGAAGGAGTCACCTGGACAACCCTGGATCATTCGTTCGGGGGAGCTGCCAATCCGCTGCGCTGGGGCTGGCTCTACAACTTCGGTTTCGATGCCGATGCCGCTCCGGAAACCGGTACCGCGATTCTCGGGGTCCACTCCCCATCTTCGGTGCCATTTCTGCAAGCAGAGGTGGCGACACCTCCGACCGCCCCGCCCGCTCCCCCCGATCCGCTGTTGCGTAGAGGTCTGTGCAACCCGGATGGTTTGTTCGACATCGCCGATGTGATCTTCCTGCTCAGTTATCTGTTCTCGTCCGGGGATGGGCCACTGTGTATAGATGCCTGTGACAGCAATGATGACGGCAATCTCGACATCGGGGATGGAATCTCGATGCTCGATAGCCTGTTCAATGGCGGCGCACCACCAGCACCCCCGGGACCCATCAACTGCGGAGTCGATCCGACCGAAGATGCTCTCGGTTGTGAGGAGAATTCGGAGGACTGCCTCTAGGATCCTTTAGTTGCATCCTCGATGACGCTGGCGTGAAGAGCCCAGCGTGTACCCGGATGACTCTCGAGTACGGCTTGCCAGTCCTTCTTGAGCAGTTCGATGTCGAACTTGTTGCCGAGAAACGCAGCCATGCCTCTGCGGTACAGGATTTCAGCCACGGCAGGGCCCTCGGGAGCTGCCTCCAGGGCTCGATCGTATTCCTCGACAGCCTGCAGTGGTTCTTTCCTGTCATGAAGATCGATGGCACGAGCCACGTGCATCTCGGCAATCAACTCCGCAGTTGGCATCCAACCGGTCCACTCCCGTAACAATCGTTTCTGATCGCTACTGAAGAAACGAAAGCGTGGTGAGAAGGAAATCCTGGTCATCACCGTCGCATCGCGAAAATCTTCATGACGATCGGCAACGTTGATCCGTAGAGGGGCCACTAACTCATCGATGGCGTTGTTGAAATCAGGATCTGGATACGTCACGGCATCCAGGCGCTTGCATCCCAGTCAGCCCGGCGCCTCGAGAATGACCAGAATCGGTCGTTCATCGACCTCGGCGGCGGCCCTTGCCTCTTCCAGACCCGAATGCCAGGCCATCGAATCACCTCTGTTCAGGACTGCAGACCGACTCTCCACCGATGAAGAACCTAGCCAAGTCTCCGTCGAACCACGGGCGGGATCAACCCGCCTCTATCGATCAACCCTGCAGCGATAACCATCAAAGGGGCTGCACACCTATTTTCGCGGAAGTTCCATCGATTTCGATGTCGCGAATCTCACTGCAATCGTCGGTCGACTGGCAAATTTCCACGGACAGGGTCTCTTTTTGCAGATGCTCGCTATGCTCGTCGATCGCCTGGGCGAGATCCCCCTCCGTCGTTACCGAGAGTCGGATGCGCTGGTCGTATCCGAGATCGAGATCCCTACGGATCCCCTGCACGTGAGAGATCACCTCGCGCACCAGACCCTCACGGTGGAGTTCGGGGGTCACCTCCGTCGATAGCACGACCACTACACCGCGAGCTTCGGCGGCACTCCAGCCCTCCTTCTGGTGGACTCGCACATCGAGATCGTCTGCCTCGAGGACCACTTCCCTGTCTCCTTCAAGAGTCAACGGGATCGACGCACCCGCGCTCGCCGCCTGAACGATGGAGGCGGGATCCGGATGCTCTGCCAGGGCACTGGCGATGGCGCGGGCATCGGCACCAAAACGGGGACCGATACTCTTGAAGTTCGGCTTCACCTCGTAGGAAACGTACTCGGAAGCATCCTCGACGAACTCGACTCCCTTGACGTTGAGCTCCTCGGAAATCAGTTCGGAATCTGCAGATAGTTCTGCAACCATCGACTGATCTGCCAGCACGATGCGGACCGCCGGCAATGGCTGTCGGACCCTCAGTTTCTCGCGCGATCGACAGGAGCGTCCTAGGGAGGCGATCTCACGGATCAAAGCCATCCGACGGCAAAGATTGTCATCGAGGCGCTTGGAGTCCGATTGAGGGTAATCACAGAGGTGCACCGATTCGGGGAAATCATCTCCCCGCGGTTTGACCAGGACACCGTAGAGATGTTCCGTGATGAACGGCACAAAAGGTGCCGAAAGCAGAGTCGTCGTCACCAGGCAATGATAAAGGGTCGCATACGCGGCCTCCTTATCGGGATGCATCCCCTCGCTCCAGTAGCGATCTCGGCCGCGCCGTACATACCAGTTCGAGAGAGCATCGACGAAGTCGTTGAGGGCAGTGGATGCGGTGAGATTGTCGTGCCCATCCATAGCGTTGCGCACCTTGTCGACGGTCGCATGCAACTCCGCCATCACCCAGCGATCGAGCTCTGACACTTCCAGATCAGAACCGGGAGCGGCAAGCAGATCTCCCGTCGGCTGCCAGCCATCGATGCGAGCGTAGATGGTGAAGAAGGAATAGACGTTCCAGAAGCGAAGCAAGAACTCGCGCTGTCCTTCGGTGATCGCCTGCTCCTGAAAGCGAAGGCTGGTCCACGGTGCCTGACCGGCAAAGAACAGCCAGCGCATCGCATCTGCGCCTTCTTTTTCGAAGACGTAATCGGGGGCTCGATAGTTCTTGAGCGACTTTGACATCTTGAGACCATCCTCACCAAGGATGTGCCCCAGCACGATGCATGAGCGGAACGGATGTGGCCAATCGCCGAACACCTCCTCGGGAATTCGATCATCTCCACGAGCAGCCCCATCAGGGCCAAACAGAACGGTCGAGATGGAAAGTAGAGCGTAGAACCAGCCACGAGTCTGGTCGATCGCCTCGCTGATGAAATCGGCAGGAAACTGACTCGAGAATTGATCGACATTCTGGTGAGGGAAACCCCACTGGGCAAAAGGCATGCACCCGGCATCGAACCAGCAATCGATGACATCGGGGACCCGACGCATCCGGGCTCCTTCGGTAAAGGGAGAAGCGTACGTCACCTCATCGATGTAGGGACGATGGAGACGCAGGTTCTCATCCAGCTGGGGATCTTCTGCTTTGGCATTATCGAAAATCTCCTGGCCAGCAACCCCATCCTTGGCGAGTAGTTGCTCGTAACTCTCGATCGCCTCCATCTGTCCGCTTTCTTCGCATACCCAGATCGGTAGCGGAGTTCCCCAGAAGCGTTCCCGAGAAAGAGTCCAATCGACGTTCGATTCCAGGTACTTACCGAAACGTCCATCACGGATGTGTTCGGGGAGCCACTGAATCTGCTGGTTGTTGGCCAGGAACTGATCGACAAAACGCGTGGTCCGGATGAACCAGGAGCGTCGCGGGTACTGGATGAGCGCGTCTTCGCGCGCACGCGGACAGAACGGATAGTCGTGGCGGTAAACCTCCTGGTGCAGGAGAACTCCGTCTTCCTTCATGCGCCGGATCAGATCGCGGTCGCAATCTTTCACCCAGCGCCCCTGCAGATCACTGCCGGCCACCTCCGAGAAGGAACCGTTCGGCTCGACAGCGCAGAGCAGTGGCAATTGTTCGGGGTCAGCGAGGTTCTTTCGCTCGGCAACCAGCAGATCGTGATCGACTTCACCAAAGGCGGGGGCCTGGTGTACGACACCGGTACCGCTGTCGGTGGTGACGAAATCGCCAGCCACCACTCGCCACATCGTCGGGATCTCCTGTCCTGATACAGTCGTGACTCGTGAGTCTCCCAGATCTTTCCAGTAGGCATCGAAAGGAGGCTGGTAACGAGTTCCCACCAGGTCGGCTCCGGGCATCGTCTTCTCGACGGTCAACTCGCGCTTCAGTTTTCCCGCCAGCGTCTCTACCAGT